>NZ_JBHFJB010000081.1:47478-49332 GCF_057334555.1 Pseudomonas sp. AGC41 | reverse complement strand
ATCCACTGCTTTCGCGAGCAGGCTCGCTCCCACAGGGAGAGCTTATGTAGGGTGGTTACAGAGCGATCGGCTTGCGCCCGGCAAACGAATGCGCCAGCGTCCCGCCATCCACCAGTTCCAACTCGCCACCCAGCGGCACGCCATGGGCGATGCGGGAGGCAACCAGGCCCTTGTTGCCGAGCAGCTGGGCAATGTAATGGGCGGTGGCTTCGCCTTCCACCGTCGGGTTCGTCGCGAGGATGACTTCGGTGAACGTGCCCGCCTCTTCGATGCGCGCCATCAATTGCGGAATGCCAATGGCCTCCGGCCCCAGGCCGTCAAGTGGGGACAGATGGCCCTTGAGCACAAAGTAACGGCCACGGAAACCGGTCTGCTCCACCGCGTAGACATCCATCGGCCCCTCCACCACGCAGAGCAGACTGTCGTCCCGGCGCGGGTCGGCACATTGCGGGCAGAGGTCGTCTTCCGTCAGGGTGCGGCATAAGCGGCAATGCCCTACCCCTTCCATGGCCTGGCTCAAAGCCTGGGCCAGGCGCGACCCGCCGCTGCGATCACGCTCAAGCAATTGCAACGCCATGCGCTGGGCAGTTTTCTGACCCACACCCGGCAAGGTTCGCAGGGCATCGATCAGTTGGCGGATCAAAGGGCTGAAGCTCATGGAGGAAACGTCCGACATAACAACGAGACGCGGTTTATACCCGCGCCTCCGTTTAGCGTCAAATACTCAATCTTTCGACACGCGTATCACCAACTTGCCGAAGTTGCGCCCCTCCAGCAGCCCGATAAAAGCTTGCGGCGCGTTCTCCAGGCCATCCACTACATCTTCGCGGAACTTGACCTTGCCATCGCGCACCCATGGCGCCATCGCACTGATGAATTCCGGCTGGCGGTCGCCGTAGTCGTCAAACACGATGAAACCCTGGATCCGCACGCGTTTGGTCAGCAAGGTGCGTTGCAGTTGCGGCAGACGATCCGGGCCGCTTGGCGGCTGATGATCGTTGTAGGACGCGATCAAGCCGCAGAGAGGGATTCGTGCCTTGGCGTTGAGCAGCGGCACCACCGCGTCGAAGACCTTGCCACCGACGTTTTCGTAATAGATGTCGATGCCCTGGTCGCAGGCCCGGGCCAGTTCGTCGGCGAAATTCGCACTCTTGTGATCGATGCAGGCATCGAACCCCAATTCGTCGACCGCGTATTGACACTTTTCACTGCCGCCGGCGACGCCCACCACCCGCAGCCCCTTGATCTTTGCCACCTGGCCGACCACCGAACCCACGGCGCCCGATGCCGCCGCGACCACCAAGGTCTCCCCTGCCTTGGGTTGGCCGATGTCCATCAAGCCCATGTAGGCGGTCATGCCCGGCATGCCCAGGACCCCGAGCGCCATCGAAGGGCTGGGTAATCCCGACGGGATCGGGATGACGTTACGGCCATCGCTGACGCAGTGGCTCTGCCAGCCCGTAGCGCCGACCACCAGATCGCCCTCCTGGAATTTCGGGTGCATCGAGCGCTCCACCCGACTGACAGCACCGCCGGTCATCACTTCGCCGATTTGTACCGGCGCGGCGTAGGAAGGCGCGTCACTCATACGACCACGCATATAGGGATCGAGCGACAGGAACAGCGTCTTGAGCAGGATTTGCCCGTCCGTCAGGTCCGGCAGCGTCTCCTGTTCAAGACGGAAATTTTCCGCGGTTGGCGCACCTTGGGGGCGCGAGGCCAGGACGATGCGCTGATTGGAAATCGATGACATGGAGGCAATCTCCTTGTTCGGTGGGTGGGCACGTATAGGGAGCAGACCATTGCCGAGGGGGCGGCGTTCGATGTTTGTTCAGTGGGTTCGCAGTGTGGCCT
>NZ_JBHFJB010000081.1:40528-47442 GCF_057334555.1 Pseudomonas sp. AGC41 | reverse complement strand
GGATAGGTGATCGCGATGAACATGTGGAAGCGAGCCTGCTCGCGAAGGCGGCCTGGCATTCACGCGAAACATCCGGGCCACAAACAAAAATGCCAGGCGCGATGCCTGGCATTGTATGTAGCCCATCCCGAGCGGGATGGCGAATCAGAACGGCAGCTTCATGCCCGGCGGCAGTTGCATGCCGGCGGTCATGCCGGACATCTTGTCCTGGCTGTTGGCTTCGATCTTGCGCACCGCGTCGTTGACGGCAGCGGCAAACAGGGCTTCGAGCATTTCCTTGTCATCTTCGCTCAAGCCCTCGACCACGCTCGGGTCGATGCTGACGCGCTTGATGTCGTGGCGACCGGTCATGACCACGGTCACCATGTCGCCGCCGGACTTGCCGGTGACTTCGGCGTTGGCCAGCTCTTCCTGCATCTTGGCCATTTTTTCCTGCATCTGCTGCGCCTGCTTCATCAGGCCGGCCATGCCACCTTTCATCATGGGAATCACCTCGAAAGTACGTGGATAAACACAGCGCCCGGCGTTGAGGCCGGCGCTTTCAATTATGAGCCCTGGGTAACCGGGGCCTCGACAGGTTCGATAGTATCGTGACGGACCACGGCGCCGAACTGTTGCATCATCTGCTGGATGAACGGATCGTTGTGGATAGACTCCTCGGCTTCACGTTGGCGGTCGGCACGCCGGCGGGATGCGGCCTGGGCCGGGGTTTCCTGCTCGGGCTTGATCAGCTCGATGGTCAAAGTCAGGGTGCGCTGGTGATACTGGTTCAGCGCATCGTTCAGGCGACGTTGCTGGGTCGCGTTGAACAGCGCACTGTGGGCCGGGTCCAGGTGCAGCAGCCAATGGTCGCCTTCCACCGAAATCAACGTGCAGTTGGCGGCGATGCTGCCGGTCATGCCACTGATCTGCAGTTTCGGGAACAACTCCAGCCATTGCAGCGCCAGCCCGGTGGCCGGCATCGCCGCCGGTTCCGGCTCGGGCTCCGGCGCCGGGTCGGCGGCGTGCTCGCTGGCCAGGTCGTCCAGATAGCTGTAGGCCGAATCCATATCTGGCTCGATGTAGTCCTCATCCAGCGGCGGCTCATCGTCCAGGTCGATGCCCGGCGTGGCGACGGCAACGTCGGCCACCGTCGGCTCAGGCATCGGCGCGGCCACCCACTCGGGCGCATCGGGCACCACGCTGTCAGGCGTGGGCATCGGCATTGGCGGCAGTTCAGGCTGCTCGGCAACAGTTTCCAGCACCGGTTCCACGGCAGGTTGCTGGACGATTTCCGGCTCGACCGGGTCATTCCAGGGCAGGTCGATAATGGCTTCGGCGACCGGCTCGGATGGCGCCTCGACAGCCGGCTCAGGCCGCGACTCGACGACCGGCTCGGGAGTAGCGACGACAGCTGTCGGCTCGGCCACGGGTGCCACCGCTGCCGGGGCAGAAGCTGCTGCCGACGCAACAACGGGCGTGGCAGCCACTGGCTTGGCGGAATCAGCTGTGGCCTGGCTGATCCCCACTGGCTTTAGCGCTTGTCTCGGGGTGTCCGGCGTATCGGCCGGCCGGAACGCGAGCATGCGCAGCAGGACCATTTCGAAGCCGCCACGCGGATCCGGGGCCAAAGGCAGGTCGCGTCGACCGATCAGGCCCATCTGGTAATAGAACTGCACGTCTTCGGCCGGCAGCGCCTGGGCCAATGCCAATACGCGATCGCGGTCCCCGTGACCGTTATCGACACCCTCGGGCAAGGCCTGGGCGATGGCAACACGGTGCAGTACGTTGAGAATTTCCGAGAGCACGCCATTCCAGTCCGGCCCTTGCTCGGCGAGGTGACGCACCGCTTCAAGCAGCGCCTTTGCGTCACCTTCGATCAGCGCGTGCAAGACGTCATAGACCTGGCCGTGATCGAGAGTACCGAGCATGGCGCGCACATCGGCAGCCATGACCTTGCCCTCACCAAAGGCAATCGCCTGGTCGGTCAGGCTCATGGCGTCGCGCATCGAACCATCGGCAGCGCGGCCCAGCAGCCAGAGCGCGTCGTCCTCGAAGGGTACGTTCTCGACGCCAAGGACGTGCGTCAGGTGCTCGACCACCCGTTCCGGCGTCATGTTCTTCAGCGAGAACTGCAGGCAGCGCGACAGAATCGTTGCCGGAAGTTTCTGCGGGTCGGTGGTGGCCAGGATGAACTTGACGTAGGGCGGCGGCTCTTCGAGGGTCTTGAGCAGCGCATTGAAGGAATGGCTGGAGAGCATGTGCACTTCGTCGATCAGGTAGACCTTGAAGCGCCCACGGCTCGGGGCGTACTGCACGTTGTCGAGCAGCTCGCGGGTGTCTTCGACCTTGGTGCGGCTGGCGGCGTCGATCTCGATCAGGTCGACGAAACGACCTTCGTCGATTTCCCGGCAGACCGAACATTCGCCGCAGGGCGTCGAGGTGATCCCGGTTTCACAGTTCAGGCACTTGGCGATGATCCGCGCAATGGTTGTCTTGCCCACGCCGCGGGTGCCGGTGAACAGGTAGGCATGGTGCAGCCGCTGGCTGTCCAAGGCATTGATCAGAGCCTTGAGCACATGGGTCTGGCCGACCATTTCGCGAAACGAGCGCGGACGCCATTTACGTGCAAGAACCTGATAACTCATCGAAAACCGTCGCAACGAAGGAACATAAGCGGCTAATGCTAGCGGAGCAGGGCCGAAATTGCATCCGGTGTACTCGTCTAATATGACTAAGCTTGAATGAGGAGCTCGGTTGTCGACGGGGTTTTGCACAGTCAGGAGAGTTTATGCGCTCAGCCATGGGGGCTTTGCTGTTGCTGGGTACAGGATGTTTTGCCGCCGAAGTCCCCCTGCGCTTTGCCATTACCGATGGCTGGGCCATGCCCATGGTGCAGATCGAACGGGGCCATCCGACCCAGGGCATTCTTCCTGACGTCATGACCAGCCTGGCGACCCAGGTGGGCATGCCAGCCGAGTTTCATGTGCTTGCCCGCGGGCGATTGGACAGCGCCATGGAACACGGCGAAATAGACATGCGATGTTACGTCTCGCCCGACTGGGTGAAGGATAAAGGGGGCGATTACCTTTGGAGTGTCCCGCTGTTCTTTCAGCGCGATGTGCTCGTCGGCGCGGCCCCCGCCACCGCCGGAGTCACACCGGCAACCCTCGCCCAGCAGTCTATCGGCACAGTGCTCAGCTATCGCTACCCGACGCTGCAACCCTTGTTCGACAGCGGCCATCTGCGTCGTGACGACGCGCGCAGCCAGGACCAGGTGCTGGCGAAACTGCTGGCCGGCCGCTACCGCTATGCGGTCAGCAACCAATGGGCACTGGACTGGTTCAATCAACGGCATGGCGCCGACCGGCAACTGCATGAGGTTGCCGTCCTCCAGGAACAGCAATTGAGTTGTTATGTGCGCAATGACCCGGGCATCCCGGCGCAACGCATTCTGCGCACCTTGCTGAAGATGAAGATGTCCGGGGAAGTCGACGCGGTCATCCAGCTTTATACCGGCCGCAACGAAGGGTCGCAGCTCGCCTCTCCCTGACTGCCCGGGCGGGCCTGCCATTGCGACGGCGGGATGAAATCCTTTACCCAGCCCGGTATCTCGTTGGCCGGCATCGGCCGGGCGATGAAGTAACCTTGGGCCACTTCGCAGCCCAGGCGCAGCAACAGTTGGCCATGTTCGAGGCTGTCCAGGCCTTCGGCCACCACTTGCCGGCCAAACGCCCGGGCCAGGCCGATCACCGCCTCGGTCAATGCCAGGTCGTCCCGGTCGTCGAGAATGTCGCGCACGAACGTCTTGTCGATCTTGATGGTTTGCGTGCGCAAATGCTTGAGGTCATTGAGCGAGCAATAACCCGTACCAAAACCGCCCAGTGAGAACCCGACCCCCAAAGCCTGGCACGCTTGGAGGCAGGCACTGACATGGGCGAGGTTTTCCACGGCGACCGACTCTACGATCTGCAGGTCGAGCATCCGCGGCGGCACCGTCGGATGCTGTTCCAACATACGTTGCAGCCGCTCGACGAAATCCGCCCGCTGGAAATGCCGCGCCGAGATGTTGATGCTCACCGGCCAGCCCTGCCCCGCCTGCTGCCATTGCTCAAGCTGGGCCAGGACCTGGCCCATGACCCATTCGCCGATCTCGATAATCAGGTCGGTCTGTTCTACCAGTGGCAGGAATTCGCGTGGCGGCACCAGGCCGCGTTGCGGATGTTTCCAGCGCAACAAGGCTTCAAGACCGACTACCGCTCCGTTGCGCATATTGACCTTGGGCTGGAAATGCAGCCGCAGCTCATCGCCGGCGAGTGCCTGACGAACCCGATCGACGATCTGGTAAGTGGCCCGCACTTCCTTGTCCCGGGATACATCAAACAGATGGAAACGATTGCGGCCGCTCTGCTTGGCTACGTACATGGCCTGGTCGGCGTGGCGCAGTAACGTATCGGCGTCTTCGTTATCCCATGGCGACAACGTGACACCAATACTGGCGAAGACATTGATATTCCTGCCGTCGATGGCGTAGGGCATGGAAACCGCGATCAGGACCCGGTTCAACGCGGCATGCAGCTCGTCCGTTCCAAGCACATGACGCAGCACCAGCACAAACTCGTCCCCAGCCAGTCGCGCCACGACGTCCTCACCACGCACGATACTGCGCAGCCGCCTGGCGACTTCCACCAGCAGCCGATCACCATTGGCATGGCCATAACCATCGTTGACGGCCTTGAAGCCATCCAGGTCGAGCATGCACACCGCCAGCGGCAAACATTCCCCTCGCGAGAATTCCAGAGCCTGGTCCAGCAGCTCGGACAGATAGGTGCGATTGGGTAACCCGGTCAGCACGTCATGCCCGACACGCCATTGCAACGAGTGCAACAACCGGCGCTTTTCGCTGACATCAAAGCGAATCGCCAGGTAGCGCTCGATATGCCCGGTCGTTTCGTCGGCTACCGGTACCAGGGTGGTATCGACCCAATGCAGCGTGCCGTCCTTGGACCGATTGCAGATTTCACCTTTCCAGACGTTACCCAGGGCGATGGTGCGCCACATCGCAGTGAAAAATTCGCTGGGGTGCTGGCCCGAGTTGAGCAACCGGTGGTTGGACCCCAGCAGCTCATCGCGTCGGTAGCCAAACAGGGCGCAGAATTGATCGTTGACGTAGGTGATGCGCCCGCTCAAATCGGTTTCGGAAAAGATCGCGGCGGCGTCAACAGCCCTGCGGTACTTCTTATCCATCGAAGCAGTCATCCATGAGTCAGGCTCGTTTGTCGCGCGCGGTTGCACCGCCCCCGGACGGGCGAAAATCAACTAGGCTCAAATACCTTGAGAAAGCTGGAGCACGGACGCTGGCGGTGCGACCTGCATGCTCCAGGCCCCGCCTTGTGTCGCTGCAAAGAAGCGCGAGCCCCGGTCTTTTCGCACACCCGGCTTCTGAAGCAGGTCACCAAATCCCCATGCCAAAGGCCGATTCTACGAAACACATCACATTTTGCAAAGCAAGGTGATGGAACGCGCGGTTGCCTAATGCGAAAATCTATCGTTAAGTTCTTGATTCTGAATGGGAATTAAGCGATGCAAATTTCAAGTCTGGGCTCGGCCATCAGACGCTACCGCAAAGTAGCGGGGCTTACTCAGGCTGAACTTGGCGAAAAGACCGGTTTTGACCCGAAAACCATCAGCCGCTTCGAGACCGGCACCTACACGCCCAGCGTCGAAGCCTTGCTGCTCCTTGCCGACGTACTGGATGTCCAGCCCAAGGTGTTTTTTGCCGACATGGGTGATGAAGATGAGCAGCGAGCCTACCTGTTCAGTGTCATTCACAAAGCCACTTCGAAGGATCTCGGGAAGCTGATTGCTGCGGTTGAGCAGGCGTTGGCCAAGTCTTGAGGCACCGTCACAGATTCCGAAATGTATCCATCCGATCATGGAGCACACGAACAATCACAACCCCGTAGGTTGTGATTTTGAAGTAAATCATGTGCCGTTCGACACTACGCCGACGGTACCCAACTCGGATTTGGTCACATGCTGGAGCTGTTTCCGGCTGTTGCGCCAGCTCCTGAAACGCCGTGGAGATGATATCGATGTATCGATTGGCCTGCCCTACGCCCCAATGCCGGGCGGTATAGGTCCAGAGTTTTTCGAGATCACGCTCCGCTGCCGGCGCAAGGCGATATTCAGCCATGCGCTTCGAGCATTCTCTTTTTGAATGCATTGGGATCGAATGATTGCGGAGTTCCGCTGGACTCACCCTCTTTCAGGGCTGACCGGATAGCCTCGAGCTCGGCGCTACGCTCCTGCTCGCGCCGAATCAGATCGCGGATGTATTCGCTGTCATTGGTGTAGTGACCCGCTTCGATCTGAGACTTGATCCAGCCGTCCTGCTGCTCGGTAACGGTGATGGTTTTTCGCACGGTACCCATGAATAGCCTCCGGGGAGAATGGCCGATCCAGGCGAAATTATCATACTATTGGTGCGATATCGAGATAGCCACGGCTTATCCCAGCCCAAATCCGGACAATGGAAAACCGCCGCCTCGATCAGACATCGAACCGAGCAGTGAAACAAAATGAGGGATTGGCAAACCTTGCGAACGAAGGCCTGGGGCGTTATGGAGGCAACCCCACCAGCCACACCCCGGCACACAATGTTCCCGCTGTGGCTGCTTCCTTCCGGATCTGACCAGGTTCACGGGTAATCGTTGCGGGGGGACCGATGGGGTCACCATAACGACGCCCGCCTGACGGCGAGCCGCGCCATTGTACCTATCTGACAAGAAGTTACAACCGTTCGTGCGGGATTAAAAACTGATTGAGCTCAAGCACTTGCTTCGGCTGATCTGCACACATCAACCCGGATGCAGGCCGGCCGGACGCTTTCGCGAGCAGGCTCGCTCCCACAGAACAGATCAGTTATCCAACGG
>NZ_JBHFJB010000081.1:39150-40508 GCF_057334555.1 Pseudomonas sp. AGC41 | reverse complement strand
GAAGGCGTCGGTACATTCGAGATAGGTGCGGCCTCCTTCCACAGACTACAACAGCACCTCATCCGCCCGACCACCCTCCTCCTGGATCACCAGATGGATGAAATGCAACTTGGTGATCACCGCCGCCGGCACGACAAACGGGTAGAAATCCGGCTGGCCCATGCTGCGCGAAAGTTCGTTGAGCATGCCGGCCAGTTCGATCCAGGCGTTGACGAACGACAGGAACGCCTTAGCGCCGGCGTGCTCGGGGTCGAACAGGGTTTCGGCGGGAAATGGTTGGTAGTCGAAATCCATTTCCCGCGCGCTCATGCCGAAGCCCAGCGCCGTGTCCACCGCGTCCATCATGTGCAGATAATGAGCCCAGGTTTCAGCCCAGTCTTCCCATGGGTGCATGGTGGCGTAGGCGCTGACGTAACGGGATTGCCAGTCCACTGGCGCGCCTTGCTGGTAGTGCCGCTCCAAGGCTTCGGAGTAGCTGGCGCGCTCGTCGCCGAACAGCTCGCGGAAGGGTTGCAGCCAATGGCTGTCGGCAATCAGGCGATCCCAATAATAATGGCCCACCTCATGGCGAAAGTGTCCGAGCAAGGTGCGATACGGCTCGCGCATCTGCTGGCGCACGTGTTCACGGTGAGCATCGTCGGCTTCTTTGATATCGAGGGTGATGAGCCCACTGGCGTGCCCGGTCGTCGGCGGTTTGCCGTCGAGGTCGACGCCGATGAAATCGAAGGCCAGGCCGATATTCTCGTCGACGGTCTTCGGAAGGACCGGCAAACCGAGGGTGATCAGTTGCGCCACCAGCCGACGCTTGGCGGTTTCGACCTTGCGCCAGCGCTCGGGGTTTTCCGGGATCGACAGGTCGGGAATCGTGCGGTTCAGGCTGCAAGCGATGCACAGCGTGTCTTGCCCGTTGGCAGGCAGCAGCCAGTTACACGACGCCGGGGTATCGAGATTGGCGCAGCGACGGAACAACCCCGCCTGCGGATCGACGTCCAGGGTCCAGGTATCCGGTTGCTCGCCCGGCTGCAGGGACGACAGCCGGCTCTGCTCCGGCTGATAGCCCAACGCCGCCAGACAGGCCAGACATTGGCTGTTGCGAAAGAATAACGACTGGCCGCAACGACACGGCCAGATCTTGCTGTTGCGTGATCGGTCGCCCAGGAACGGCGCAGCGATGCGTGAGCTCAGTTGTTCGAAGAAGCGGTACATGGCGATCTCTCCCTGGAGCCTGCAAGACTAGATCACCCTGCGTGCATGATCGTTCCCACCTTCTGGCCATGGACGATACCCGTGGCGAGGGAGCTTGCTCCCGCTCGGCGGCGCAGCCGTCGCAAAACCGGCTGATGCGCTCCACCTGGAGG
>NZ_JBHFJB010000081.1:33047-39130 GCF_057334555.1 Pseudomonas sp. AGC41 | reverse complement strand
CCACCTGGAGGGTTGCGTCGATCTGGTTGGGGCGGCTGCGCCACCCAGCGGGAGCCCCCCCCCCCCCCACAAGAGCGGGCTGCCCACTCACACTGTGATGCCATACCCCTTCAAGAAATCGACGAAGGCTTGTTCGTCGAGCACCTTGAGCCCCAGCTCATTGGCCTTGGCCAACTTCGACCCGGCGCCCGGCCCGGCCACCACGCAATGGGTTTTCGCCGACACGGAACCGGCCACCTTGGCGCCGAGGCTTTCCAGCTTGTCCTTGGCAACGTCGCGACTCATCAATTCCAGCGAGCCGGTCAGCACCCAGGTATGCCCCGCTTCAGGCAAACCCTCGACGACTTTTTTCTCGCTCTGCCAGTGCATGCCGAAATCCCGCAGTTGCTGCTCGGCGGCCAAGGCCTGCGCGCGGTTGGCGGCGCTGGCGAAGTACTCCCGCACGGCGTTGGCTTGCTTTTCCGGCAAGGCCTGGCGCATGTCCAGCCAGTCGGCATTCATGACCGCTTCGAGCGAGCCGAATTTGTCCGCCAGTTTTTGCGCCCCGCCCGGTCCGACCGAAGGGATGTGCAGCTTGTCGAGGAAGCCGCCCAGGGTGGTGCTGGCGGAAAACTCGGCACCGAGTTCGCCCTGGTCCTGGATCTCCAGGCCATGCCGCAGCAAATCCTTGATGACCTGGCGATTGTGCAGATCCTCAAAGAAGCTGTGGATCTCATGAGCCACTTCCAGGCCGACATCCGGCAAGTACGTCAGCACTTGGGGCAAGGCCGCCTGCACGCGCTCCAGCGAACCGAGGGAGCGGGCCAGGACTTTGGCGGTCTCCTCGCCCACGTCCGGAATGCCGAGGGCATAGATGAAGCGCGCCAGGCTCGGCTTCTTGCTATCGACGATAGCCGCCAGCAGGTTCCTGCTCGACAACTCGGCGAAACCTTCCAGATCGACCACTTGCTCGAACGTCAGCGCGTACAGATCGGCTGGCGAGCCCACCAGGCCTTCATCCACCAACTGCTCGACGCTTTTTTCGCCCAGGCCTTCAATGTCCATCGCCCGGCGCGAGACAAAGTGGATGATCGCCTGCTTGAGTTGCGCGCCGCAGGCCAGCCGACCGACGCAACGGTACACCGCGCCTTCGCTGACGGTTTCGCGGCCCTTGCTGCGCTTGATCAGTTGCGTACGTTCCACATGGGAGCCGCAGACTGGGCATTGCTCAGGGACCTGCACCGCCCGGGCATTGTCCGGGCGACGCTCGGTGACGACTTGCACCACCTGCGGAATGACGTCGCCGGCGCGGCGAATGATCACCGTATCGCCGATCATCAGGCCCAGCCGCGCCACTTCGTCCATGTTGTGCAGCGTGGCGTTGGCTACGGTCACGCCGGCCACCTTGACCGGCTTGAGCCGCGCCACGGGGGTGACGGCGCCGGTGCGGCCGACCTGGAACTCGACGTCCAGCAACTCGGTGAGTTCTTCGCTGGCGGGGAATTTATGCGCGATGGCCCAGCGCGGCTCCCGCGCCCGGAAACCCAGCTCGCGCTGCGAGGCGATGCTGTTGACCTTGAACACCACGCCGTCGATTTCGTAGGCCAGCGAATTACGCCGTTCACCGATGTCACGGTAGTAGTCCAGGCATTCGTCGATGCCGTGGGCCAGCTTCAGCTCGCGACTGATGGGCATGCCCCAGGCCTTGAGCTGCTTGAGGTTGCCGATGTGGGTATCGGCGATGTCCGAGCTCACCTGACCGATGCCATAGCAGCAGAATTCCAGCGGACGGTTGGCGGTGATCTTCGAATCGAGCTGGCGCAGACTGCCCGCCGCGGCGTTGCGCGGGTTGGCGAAGGTCTTGCCGCCCGCCTCCAGTTGCGTAGCGTTGAGACGCTCGAAACCGGCCTTGGACATGTACACCTCGCCACGCACTTCCAGCACCGGTGGCCAGCCGCTGCCCTGCAGCTTGAGGGGAATATTGCGCACGGTGCGCACGTTGACACTGATGTCCTCGCCCGTGGTCCCGTCACCGCGCGTCGCCCCGCGCACCAGCAGGCCGTCCTGATACAACAGGCTGACGGCCAGGCCATCGAGTTTCGGTTCGCAGCTGTATTCCACCGCCGCACCACCGCCGAGCAAATCGCCGGTGGGCAGGTCGAGGCCCTCGGTCACCCGGCGGTCGAACTCACGCATGGTGATTTCATCGAAGGCGTTGCCCAGGCTGAGCATCGGGATCTCATGACGCACCTGGCTGAACGCCGACAGCGCCACGCTGCCGACCCGCTGGGTCGGGGAATCGCTGGTCACCAGCTCCGGATGCTGCTCTTCCAGGGCCTTGAGTTCGTGGAACAGGCGATCGTACTCGGCGTCCGGGATGGTCGGTTCATCAAGGACGTGGTAGCGATAGTTATGCTGGTCCAGCTCGGAGCGCAGCTCCAGGATGCGGGTTTCGACGGCGTTCATAGTGTTCTCTCATAAAGCAAAAGAGCAGCCTGGGCTGCTCATTTTTCAAGACTTTTCTGGGGAGGGCTTCGCCCTCCAGCGGGAGCAAGCTCCCTCGCCACAAAAAAAGCTCCTGGCCAAAGACTGACTTCAGCGCTTCTGCGTCAGGGCCCGGCGCTCGAACTCGACGATGCGCTGGCGGTAATGCTCGATGGTCTGGGCGGTCAGCACGCTGCGCTGGTCATCCTTCAATTCGCCGTTGAGTTCCTGGGCCAGCTTGCGAGCCGCGGCCACCATCACATCGAAAGCCTGTTTTGGATGGCGCGGGCCTGGCAGGCCGAGGAAGAAGCTCACCGCCGGGGTACTGAAGTGATCGATGTCGTCCAGATCGAACACGCCAGGCTTGACGGCGTTGGCCATGGAAAAGAGCACCTCGCCATTGCCTGCCATGCTTTCGTGGCGATGGAAAATATCCATTTCGCCGAAACGCAGGCCACTTTCGAGGATGTTCTGCAGCAGCGCCGGGCCCTTGAAGCCGGCTGGATCGCGGCAGATCACGCTGATCACCAGCACTTCTTCGGCCTGGGCCTGATCCTTGTCGTTATTGGAACTGGAGGCCTTGCTCTCGTCCGGGAAATCACCGTCGCGGCTGCTGAAGCCCGGACCGCCATCGAGGTCAAGGTTCAGGTTCAGGTCGCCTTGGGACGGCTCGCTGTTGCGCTTGCCGCGCTTGGAGCCCGACTCACGTGGTTCGCGCGCCGGCGCGCTCATCGACGGCAAGTCGTGCTCGTCCAGCTGCGGCTCCTTGTGGGTATCCAGCACCCGTGGCGGGCCCAGCAGTTCGGCGCTGTCATCTTCTTCCGGCAGGTTCGACAGGCTGCGATCGAGGCGAAACTTGAGTTTCCCCTTGCCGCCGCGCATGCGACGCCAGCCGTCGAAAAGAATACCGGCAATGACAATGATGCCGATGACGATCAGCCACTCGCGCAGACCGATTTCCATGTAATCCCGTGCCTCTATAAAAATGCTGATAAATAAGGGGCTTAGCTATTTGCAAACCGCTTTAAAACGTGGCGCCAACTCTATGTTCTGAATGGCGTTTTGCCCACGCACACGAAAAATTGACATTAAACTAGCACGACCAAAGATAACTTTACACCGTCTGTCGCATTGGCTTATGCCGAATCGGTGAATTGAGTGACGGGCTACAACGGTAAAAAGGCCTACAACGCCCTACACCAGCGCCTACACACATGCTTCACGCATCAACCATCGCCATGGCCTCTTCCACATCCACCGCCACCAGCCGCGAGCAACCCGGCTCGTGCATGGTGACGCCCATCAACTGATCGGCCATTTCCATGGCGATTTTGTTATGGGTGATGTAGATGAACTGCACCGTTTCAGACATTTCCTTTACCAAGCGTGCGTAACGGCCCACGTTGGCGTCGTCCAGTGGCGCATCGACTTCGTCGAGCATGCAGAACGGCGCCGGATTCAATTTGAAAATGGCAAAAACCAGGGCCAATGCAGTCAGCGCCTTTTCGCCACCGGAGAGCAAATGGATGGTGCTGTTCTTCTTGCCGGGAGGACGCGCCATGATTGTCACCCCAGTATCGAGTAGATCTTCGCCCGTCAGTTCCAAATAGGCACTGCCGCCGCCGAAAACTTTCGGGAAAAGTGCCTGCAAACCGCCGTTGATCTGATCAAAGGTATCCTTGAAACGATTGCGGGTCTCCTTGTCGATCTTGCGAATGACGTTTTCCAGGGTCTCCAGCGCCTCCACCAGGTCATCGTTCTGGGCGTCGAGGTAGCGCTTGCGCTCGGACTGCTGCTGATACTCGTCGATGGCGGCCAGGTTGATCGCGCCCAGGCGCTGGATGCGCGCGGCGATGCGTTCGAGCTCCTCCTCGGCGTCTTTCTCGTTGGCACTCGCCATGAGGGTGGCGAGCACTCCGTTGAGGTCATAGCCGTCCTCCAGCAACTGGTCCTGCAAGGCTTTGCGGCGGACCGTCAGGGCCTGCCATTCCATGCGCTGCTGCTCCATCTGGCCGCGAATCAGCTGGGATTGCTGCTCGGCCTGGCTGCGGCGCTTCTCCGCGTCGCGCAGTTCGCGGTCGGCGTCCTCCAGCGCGATCTGCGCGGTCTTGAGTTCTTCGTCGACGCTCATGCGTTTGTCGAGCAACTCCTCAAGTTTCAGCCGCAGCTCTTCCAAAGGCGCCTCGCCCTCCTCCAGGTTGAGGCTCAGCTGTTCGCGCTTTTCGGTGAGGCGTTCCGATTGCATTTCCAATCGTTCCAACGCCTGGCGCGTGGAATCGTACTGGGCCTTGAGCGAGCCCAGGCGCACTGCCAACTGATGGGCATGATCCTTGTGTTGGCGCGCTTCCTGGCGCACCCGATCGAGGCGTTCGCGCAGGCTGTCGCGCTGGGCCAGGAGCAATTCGCGTTGTTCGGTGTCCAGCGCCATCGCGTCGAGGGCTTCCTGTAATTGCAGGCGCGCCTCGCCAATCTGTTCATGTTCCGACGCTCGCTGTTCACCCAACTCGGCGATTTCTTCATCGAGACGGGTGCGACGCAGGGCCAGTTGCTCGACCTTGGCCTTGCCGGCGGACAGCTGCGCCTTGAGGTCGCCCTGCTGGCGCGCCTCGTCCTGCAACAACCGGCGCAGGTGTTCGCGACCGTTTTCCTGCTGGCGCTGCTGCGCCCGCAGGTTCTGTAATTCGGTTTCCAGGGCTTCGACGCTGGCCTCGCGCTCTTCGCGCTCGGCGACCAGCCGCTGGATTTCCTGGCCACGGGCAAGCATGCCGCTTTCGGCCTCGCCGGCCCGGCGTACCCGCAGGAAATGCCGGCCGAGCCAATACCCGTCACGACTGATCAGGCTCTCACCAACCGCCAGTTGACCCCGCAAGGCCAGGGCCTGCTCCAGACTGTCCACCGGTTTGACTTGGCCCAACCAGGGCGACAGGTCAACCTGGGCCTCGACTTTATCCAGCAGGCTTCCCGGGATCCGCACGCCATCGCCAGCCGGACTGAGCAGGCGCAAATCGCCTTGGGCAAAACCCGAGAGATCGAAGCCGGCGAAATCGTCCACCAGCACCGCTTGCAGGTCGGCGCCCAGCACGGTTTCCACCGCCAGTTCCCAGCCCGCGTCGACTCTCAGCCCTTCGGCCAGACGCGGGCGATCGGCCAGATGTTGATCGCGCAACCACTCGGCCGTGCCGGTGCCGGGGTCCAGCGCGGCTTGTTGCAAAGCTTCCAGCGAGGCCAGGCGGCCGTTGAGGCGTTGCAGTTCGCCCTGGGCTTGCTGCTGGTTTTGCAAGGCCAGTTGCAAGGCCTGGCGCAGTTGTTCCAGCCGCTCGACCTGGGCGTCTTCGCTGGCCTGCAAATCTTCGAGGGTCGCTTCGCTGGTGGCGAGCTGCTCGCTCAGGTCGAGGATCGCCGCGTCTTCCGGATCCGCAGCGAGCAACGCCCGCTCTTCAGCCAGGCGCCGTTGCCGTTCAGCCAAACGCTCCATACTGGTTTCGAGCTGCTGGATGCGCGACTGCTGCACCTCGGCCTGGCGCCGCGGTTCGGCGGAAGTCAGGTTGAAACTGTCCCACTGCTCCTGCCAGCCGTGCATGGTCAGCTCGGCTTCTTCCAGGGCTGGGGGGGGGGGGGGG
>NZ_JBHFJB010000081.1:31085-32967 GCF_057334555.1 Pseudomonas sp. AGC41 | reverse complement strand
GGCCGCGGCGCTGGTAATTTCCTGTTCCGGCACAAGACGGTCCAGTTCTTCGCCAAGGGTCAGCAGCAAGGTGCGGTCGTGGCCCAGGTGGGACTCGGTCTCCAGGCGTGCGCGCTCGGCTTCCTTCAAATCGTCCTGTAACTGGCGCAAACGCTGCTGGCCGTGCTGGATGCTCTGTTCGACCCGGGCAATGTCGCCGCCCACCGAATAGAAGCGTCCCTGCACCAGATTGAAGCGCTCGGACAGTTCGTGGTGCCCGTCGCGCAGGCGCTCGATGGCGGCATCGGCATTGCGCTGCTCGGCCACCAGTGCTTCGAAGCTGACTTCCTGGTTGCCGATGATCGCCTCTCGCTGGCCGACCTGTTCGTTCAACGCCTGCCAGCGCAACGCTGACAGCTGGGCCTTGAGCTGGCGCTCCTCGCCTTTGTATTCCTGGTACTTCTTGGCGGCTTCGGCCTGGCGATGCAGGCGTTCGAGCTGACGCTCGAGCTCTTCACGCAGGTCGGTCAGGCGCGCGAGGTTCTCGTGGGTACGGCGGATGCGGTTTTCGGTTTCGCGGCGTCGCTCCTTGTACTTGGAGATGCCGGCGGCTTCCTCGATGAAATTACGCAGGTCTTCCGGCTTAGCCTCGATCAGCTTGGAGATCATGCCCTGCTCGATGATCGAGTAGCTGCGCGGGCCCAGGCCGGTGCCGAGGAATATATCGGTGATGTCGCGGCGACGGCATTTGGTGCCGTTGAGGAAATAGCTGTTCTGGCTGTCGCGGGTCACTTTGCGACGAATGGAGATTTCCGCGTAGGCCGCGTATTCACCGATCAAAGTGCCGTCAGAGTTATCGAACACCAGCTCGATGCTGGCCTGGCTCACCGGCTTGCGACTGGTGGAGCCGTTGAAGATGACGTCGGTCATCGATTCGCCGCGCAGGTTCTTGGCCGAGCTTTCGCCCATCACCCAGCGCACGGCGTCGATGATGTTCGACTTGCCGCAGCCATTGGGCCCGACCACCGCCGCCATGTTACTGGGGAAGTTCACCGTGGTCGGGTCGACGAAGGATTTGAACCCCGCCAGCTTGATGCACTTGAGCCGCACGTCAGGCCGCCGTCAGGGCCGAAACCACCAGATCGCAACTGCGCTGGGCATAGGCCGTCAGCACGATGCGGATCTGCGGCAGATCGCGGGCCAGCACCGCAACAAGCAGGCGCTGGAACAGATCGAGGAATTCGCTCATTTCAGCCTTGCGCTGTTCAAGTGCCAGGAAGTAGGCGCGGCTCATCGCCGGTTGCAGGTTCTCGACGGTCTCTTGCAGATACGGATTGTCGGCAAACGGATAGGCCGCGCGCATCACGCTGAAGCTTTCATCGACGAAGGTGCGGATGTCCTGGCGCTCGTAAGCTTGCTGGAGGCGCTGTTGGATCGCCACGAACGGGGCCATGTCGGCCTGTTCCTTCCAGCCATGGGCCACCGCATTGCCAAGCAGAATGTAGAGCTCGCTCATCAACGCGCACAGGCTGCGCACCTTGTGCTCGGTAAGCTCGGTGACGTGGGCGCCACGGCGCGGCAGGATAGCGATCAGATGACGCCGCTCGAGGATCAGCAAAGCCTCGCGGACCGAGCCGCGACTGACATTGAGCGCCAGCGTGACCTTCTGCTCCTGGATGCGCTCTCCCGGCTTCATTTCGCCGCGAATGATGCGTTCGGCGAGGTAATGGGCGATTTGCTCGGCGAGGCTGTCCGGGGCCTTGAACGTCATGGTTGTCCTTCAAACTCTTCGATCTGCACAAGCGGCGCAGTGTAGCGCACTCGATACGTCATGGCGCAGGGCCTGCACCGGGTTTTTGGCACGATATAAGCAAAAAAACCTGTAGGAGCGGGGGGGGGGGGG
>NZ_JBHFJB010000081.1:26909-30968 GCF_057334555.1 Pseudomonas sp. AGC41 | reverse complement strand
CCCCCCGCTCCCACAGAGGGACCATACTGAATACGTTGAGTATCGACAAAACAGCTTTTCTTGACCTTTAAGTCAGAAAAACGTTGACCGAAAAGTCAGAACTGCTAAATTCAGCCCACGTCGATACAACAATAATGAATCTGCGAGGCCTTCCGTGATCCAGTTTTTACTCAACCAGGAACTCCGTAGCGAGCACGCCCTGGACCCGAACCTGACCGTGCTCAACTATTTGCGCGAGCATGTCGGCAAACCCGGCACCAAGGAAGGCTGCGCCAGCGGCGACTGTGGTGCATGCACCGTGGTGGTGGGCGAACTGGAAACGGACGCGAACGGTCGCGAGCGCATCCGCTACCGCAGCCTCAATTCGTGCCTGACCTTCGTCTCGTCGCTGCACGGCAAGCAACTGATCAGCGTCGAAGACCTCAAGCACAACGGCCAGCTGCACAGCGTCCAGCAGGCGATGGTCGACTGCCACGGCTCGCAATGCGGTTTCTGCACCCCGGGCTTCGTCATGTCGCTGTTCGCCCTGCAAAAGAACAGCGAACAACCCGACGCCCACAAGGCCCACGAAGCCTTGGCCGGCAACCTGTGCCGCTGCACCGGCTACCGGCCGATCCTGGCGGCGGCCGACCAGGCCTGCTGCGGCAAACAACCGGACCAGTTCGACGCCCGCGAAGCCCAGACCATCGCCCGCCTGAAAGCCATCGCCCCGACCGAAACCGGCGAGCTCAACAGCGGTGACAAGCGTTGCCTGGTGCCGCTGACCGTGGCCGACCTGGCCGACCTCTACGACGCCTATCCGCAGGCGCGGCTACTGGCTGGCGGCACCGATCTGGCCTTGGAGGTCACGCAGTTTCACCGCACCCTGCCAGTGATGATCTACGTGGGCAACGTCGCCGAACTCAAGCGCATCGAGCGTTTTGATGACCGTTTGGAAATCGGTGCCGCCACCGCGCTTTCCGATTGCTACGAGGCCTTGAAAGCCGAATACCCGGACTTCGGCGAACTGCTGCTGCGCTTCGCCTCGCTACAGATCCGCAACCAGGGCACGTTGGGCGGCAACATCGGCAACGCCTCGCCCATCGGCGACTCCCCGCCCCTGCTGATCGCCCTCGGCGCGCAGATTGTGCTGTGCAAGGGCCAGACCCGCCGCACCCTGGCCCTGGAAGACTATTTCATCGACTACCGGGTGACCGCCCGCCAGGAAAGCGAGTTCATCGAAAAGATCATCGTGCCCCGGGCCAGCGCCGAGCAGGCATTCCGCGCTTACAAGGTTTCCAAGCGCCTGGACGATGACATTTCCGCAGTCTGCGCAGCGTTCAACCTGCGCATCGAAAACGGTCTGGTCGAGGACGCGCGTGTCGCCTTCGGTGGCATGGCCGCAACACCCAAGCGTGCCAGGCACTGTGAATCCGCACTGATCGGCGCGCCGTGGAACGACAGCACCCTCGAACGGGCCTGCGCGGCCCTGGCCGAGGATTTCACGCCGCTGTCGGACTTCCGCGCCAGCAAGGAATACCGTCTGCTCAGCGCCCGCAACCTGCTGCGCAAATACTTCATCGAGCTGCAAACGCCGCACATCGAGACTCGGGTGACCGCTTATGTCTAACCATCACGCCGTAGAAAAGACCCAGGCCGAACTGGCCGAGCTGTTCGCCCGTGACCTGACCACGGGCGTGGGCCGCAGCGTCAAGCACGACAGCGCCGCCAAACACGTTTCCGGCGAAGCCCAGTACATCGATGACCGGCTTGAATTCCCCAACCAGTTGCACGTCTATGCTCGGCTGTCGGACCGCGCCCACGCCCGGATCCTGCGTATCGACACCACGCCCTGCTATGCCTTCGAAGGGGTGCGCATCGCTATTACCCATCAGGACATTCCCGGCCTGAAGGACATCGGCCCGCTGCTGCCCGGCGACCCGCTGCTGGCGATCGATGACGTGCAGTTCGTCGGCCAACCGGTACTCGCCGTGGCGGCCAGGGATCTGGAGACCGCACGCCAGGCAGCGATGGCCGCGATTATTGAATATGAAGACCTCGAACCGGTGCTGGATGTGGTCGAGGCGCTGCGCAAGCGGCACTTTGTGCTCGACAGTCACACCCACCAGCGCGGCGATTCGGCGACGGCGCTGGCCACCGCCGAACATCGCATCCAGGGCTCGCTGCACATCGGTGGCCAGGAACACTTCTACCTGGAAACCCAGATATCCTCGGTGATGCCCACCGAAGACGGCGGCATGATCGTCTATTGCTCGACCCAGAACCCCACCGAAGTGCAGAAGCTGGTGGCCGAAGTGTTGGGCGTGTCGATGAACAAGGTCGTGGTGGACATGCGCCGCATGGGCGGTGGCTTTGGCGGCAAGGAAACCCAGGCCGCGAGCCCGGCCTGCCTGTGCGCCGTCATCGCCCACCTCACCGGCCAGCCGACCAAGATGCGCCTGCCCCGGGTGGAGGACATGCTGATGACCGGCAAGCGCCATCCTTTCTATATCGAATACGACGTTGGCTTCGACGACACCGGGCGCCTGCATGGCATCGCCCTGGAACTGGCTGGCAACTGCGGCTGCTCGCCGGACCTGTCGGCCTCGATTGTCGACCGGGCGATGTTCCACGCCGACAATGCCTACTACCTGGGCGACGCGACCATCAACGGCCATCGCTGCAAGACCAACACTGCGTCGAACACCGCTTACCGTGGTTTCGGCGGGCCCCAAGGCATGGTCGCCATCGAAGAGGTGATGGATGCCATCGCCCGGCACCTGGGGCTCGACCCGCTGGCGGTGCGCAAGGCCAACTACTACGGCAAGACCGAGCGCAATGTCACGCACTACTACCAGACCGTCGAGCACAACATGCTCGAGGAAATGACCGCTGAACTGGAAGAAAGCAGCCAGTACGCAGAGCGCCGCGAAGCGATCCGCCGCTACAACGCAGGCAGCCCGATCCTCAAGAAGGGCCTGGCGCTGACGCCGGTCAAGTTCGGCATTTCCTTCACCGCCAGTTTCCTCAACCAGGCCGGGGCCTTGATCCACGTTTACACCGACGGCAGCATCCACCTGAACCACGGCGGCACGGAAATGGGCCAAGGGCTCAATACCAAAGTCGCCCAAGTGGTGGCCGAGGTGTTCCAGGTCGAAATGGACCGCGTGCAGATCACCGCGACCAATACCGACAAGGTGCCGAACACCTCGCCCACCGCCGCGTCCAGCGGCGCTGACCTGAACGGCAAGGCCGCGCAGAATGCCGCCGAAACCATCAAGCAACGCCTGGTGGAATTCGCCGCGCGGCAATACAAGGTCAGCGAAGAAGACGTGGAATTCCACAACGGCCATGTGCGGGTGCGCGATCACATCCTGACCTTCGAGGCGCTGGTGCAACAGGCCTACTTCGCCCAGGTCTCGCTGTCGAGCACCGGGTTCTACAAGACCCCGAAAATCTACTACGACCGCAGCCAGGCCCGTGGTCGGCCGTTTTACTACTACGCCTTCGGCGCGGCGTGTGCCGAGGTGATCGTCGACACCCTCACCGGCGAATACAAGATGCTGCGCACCGACATCCTCCACGACGTTGGCGCCTCGCTGAACCCGGCCATCGACATCGGCCAGGTCGAGGGCGGTTTCATCCAGGGCATGGGCTGGCTGACCATGGAAGAACTGGTGTGGAACGACAAGGGCAAGCTGATGACCAATGGCCCGGCCAGCTACAAGATCCCGGCCGTGGCTGACATGCCGCTGGATCTGCGCGTGAAGCTGGTGGAAAACCGCAAGAACCCCGAAGACACGGTGTTCCATTCCAAGGCCGTGGGCGAGCCGCCGTTCATGCTCGGCATCGCCGCGTGGTGCGCCATCAAGGACGCCGTGGCGAGCCTCGGGGATTATCGGCAGCAACCGAGAATCGACGCGCCGGCGACGCCGGAGCGGGTGTTGTGGGGGTGTGAGCAGATGCGCCAGTCAAAGGCTGTGAAGCCTGCGGCAGCCGAGGCTGAGCTGGCTCCGCTTTAGACCGCGGCGCGGCCTTGGGGGCAGGCTCGCTCCCACAATGGATCGGTGTTCACAAATC
>NZ_JBHFJB010000081.1:22229-26889 GCF_057334555.1 Pseudomonas sp. AGC41 | reverse complement strand
CCCTGTGGGAGCGAGCCTGCTCGCGAAAGCGGCCTGACAGACAACAGAGATGTCGAGGTAGATATGTACAACTGGATCAGCGCCCTCGCCGACCTGCAGACCCGCGGCGAACCCTGCGTGCTGGTGACGATCATCGAGGAGCTCGGCTCCACCCCGCGCAATGCCGGCTCGAAGATGGTCATCAGCGCCCGCCAGACGTTCGACACCATTGGCGGCGGTCATCTGGAATACAAGGCGATGGAGATCGCCCGGCAGATGCTCGCCAGCGGCCAGCAGAACACCCATCTGGAGCGCTTCAGCCTCGGCGCCAGCCTGGGCCAATGCTGCGGCGGCGTCACTGTGCTGCTGTTCGAACCCATGGGTCAGGTCCAGGCGCAGATTGCCGTGTTCGGTGCCGGTCATGTCGGTCGCGCCCTGGTGCCGCTGCTGGCGAGCCTGCCATGCCGGGTGCGTTGGATTGACTCGCGGGAAGCGGAATTCCCTGAGCATCTGCCCCACGGCGTACAGAAAATCGTGACTGAAGATCCGCTGGACGAAGTCGACGAGCTGCCCGCCGGCAGCTACTGCATCGTCATGACCCACAACCACCAGCTCGACCTGGAACTGAGCGCCGCGATCCTCAAGCGCAACGATTTTGCCTACTTCGGGCTGATCGGCTCGAAGACCAAACGCGTCAAGTTCGAACATCGCCTGCGTGATCGCGGCTTCGACAGTGGCGCGCTGCAACGCATGCGCTGCCCGATGGGCATCGGTGAAGTCAAAGGCAAGTTGCCCGTGGAAATCGCCATCTCCATCGCCGGCGAAATCATCGCCACCTATAACGCGGATTTCGGCCAGCACACTTCCCACGCCGAACCCATTGCCAGGCTGCTGCCGGTATCGCGCCGCGGCCAGCGCTAATCCTTTTATCGAGAAATCCCATGCCTTTGACACGCAAAGCCTACCGCGCCGCCCTGCTCCACAGCCTCGCCGATCCGGCCGAAGTCGGTATCGAGGCGTCCTATGAGTATTTCGAGGACGGCCTGCTGGTAGTGGAAAACGGCCTGATCAGCGCCATCGGTCACGCCAGCGATTTGTTGCCGACCCTGGCGGCGGATATCGAGATCACGCACTACCAGGACGCCCTGATCACTCCCGGCTTCATCGACACCCATATCCACCTGCCGCAGACCGGCATGGTGGGCGCCTATGGCGAACAATTGCTGGACTGGCTCAACACCTACACGTTCCCCTGCGAAAGCCAGTTCGCCGACCCAGCCCACGCCGAGGCGGTGGCGGACATTTTCGTCAAGGAATTGCTGCGCAACGGCACCACCACCGCCCTGGTATTCGGCAGCGTGCACCCGCAATCAGTGAATGCGTTTTTTGCGGTGGCCGAGAAACTCGACCTGCGGATGATCGCCGGCAAAGTCATGATGGACCGCAACGCGCCGGACTACCTGGTCGACACCGCCGAATCCAGCTACACCGAGAGCAAGGCGCTGATTGAACGCTGGCATGGCAAGGGTCGCCTGCATTACGCCGTGACCCCGCGCTTCGCGCCGACCAGCACGCCGGAGCAACTGACCCTGGCCGGCCAATTGCTCAGTGAATACCCGGACCTGTACATGCAGACGCACATCAGCGAGAACCTGCAGGAAGTGCAATGGGTCAAGGAGCTGTTTCCCGAGCGCAAGGGCTACCTGGACGTCTACGACCATTATCAATTGCTCGGCGAGCGCTCGGTGTTCGCCCATGGTGTGCATCTGTGCGACGAAGAATGCGCGCGCCTGGCGCAAACCGGTTCGGCCATCGCGTTCTGCCCGACCTCGAACCTGTTCCTGGGCAGCGGCCTGTTCAATCTGCCGATGGCCGAGAAGCACAAAGTCAACGTCGGCCTTGGCACCGACGTGGGCGGCGGGACCAGTTTTTCACTGCTGCAAACCCTGAACGAAGCCTACAAGGTCATGCAGTTGCAAGGTGCGCGGCTGAGCCCTTTCAAATCGTTGTACCTGGCCACCCTCGGCGGCGCCCGGGCCTTGCGCCTGGAGGACCGGATCGGCACGTTGCAGCCGGGCACGGACGCAGACTTCCTGGTGCTGGACTACGACGCCACGCCGCTGTTGAGCTATCGCCTCACGCAGACCAAGGACATTGCCGAACGGTTGTTCGTGTTGATGACGCTGGGGGATGACCGGACGGTGGCGCAGACGTATGCGGCGGGCCGGTTGGTGCATCAGCGCTAACTTTCAGCGCCTGCCAGACCGCTTTCGCGAGCAGGCTCGCTCCCACAGGGTTGCCTGCCCCCAAAAGTCAGATTGATGTCCAACTTTAGGGGGGCAGTCCAAGCTCAGTGTGAACAACACAAATCCACTGTGGGAGCGAGCCTGCTCGCGAAGGGCGCGACTCGGTGCCGCTGACTCAAGTCATCAGAGCTTGGCCGTCGACCGCCCCGGCTTCTTGCTCTGCAACAAATGCGAAAACACCGCATGCAAGTCATCCGAAGCACTTTCCTCATCGAGGTTGAGCTTGCTGTCGATGTGGTCCATGTGATGCATCATCAGGTCCACCGCCAGCTTGGCGTCGCGGGCCTCGATAGCGTCGATCAGCTGGGTGTGTTCGTCATAGGAACAGTGGGAACGGTTGCCGCTTTCGTACTGGGCGATGATCAACGAGGTCTGGGACACCAGGCTGCGCTGGAAACTGATCAACGGCGCGTTTTTCGCCGCCTCGGCCAGCTTGAGGTGGAACTCGCCCGACAACCGGATGCCGGCGCCACGGTCGCCACGGGAGAAACTGTCGCGCTCGTCGCTAACCATCTGCCGCAGCTCGGCAAGCTGTTCGGCGCTGGCATGCTGCACCGCCAGCTCGGTGATCGCCTTCTCCACCATGCGTCGGGCAAAGAACACCTGGCGTGCCTCTTCGACACTCGGGCTGGCGACCACCGCCCCACGATTCGGGCGCAGCAGCACCACGCCTTCGTGGGCCAGGCGCGACAATGCGCGACGAATGATGGTGCGACTCACCCCGAAAATCTCCCCAAGCGCCTCTTCGCTCAACTTCGTGCCGGGCGCCAGACGCTGTTCGAGGATGGCCTCGAAAATATGCGCATAGACAATATCGTCCTGGGTTCCGCTGCGGCCGGCTTTGCCTGCTCGCGGTTGTTTCTTGAGGGGCTGCAACTGTTCGTTCATGGGCACTCGAGTCGGGAGAACTGCGGCGATTTAACCGTGACTGTAATACGGCACAGCGGGTCGCTGGCAAGTATCGCGTAAAAAACACGGCGATTGTACACAACCTCTGATGGCAACACGACTGTACGGCTGTTTGCGGACACGGCTGTATCGCGACCGGTCGGTGCGTTGAGTTTAGGCTTTAAACCCGAACCTGTGGCGCCACCCGCCCAGTCAATCTACAACAAGGACCGCCGCCCACCATGACCGAAGTCACGACCGCGCCACTTCGTCCGTTGGCCGATACATCGCCGTCGGCCATCGTCGCCGGCTTCATCGCCATGATGACCGGCTACACCAGTTCTCTGGTGCTGATGTTCCAGGCCGGGCAAGCGGCGGGGCTGACCAGCGGACAGATTTCGTCATGGATCTGGGCCATCTCCATTGGCATGGCGGTGTGTTCCATCGGCCTGTCGCTGCGCTACCGCACACCCATCACCATCGCCTGGTCGACACCTGGCGCGGCGTTGCTGATTACCAGCCTCGGCGGCGTGAGTTACGGCGAGGCCATCGGCGCGTACATCACCTGCGCTGTGCTGGTGACGATCTGCGGCCTGACCGGCAGCTTCGAGCGCCTGGTAAAACGCATTCCGGCTTCGCTGGCGGCGGCGCTGCTGGCGGGGATCCTGTTCAAGATCGGCAGCGAGATTTTTGTCGCCGCGCAACATCGCACCGGCCTGGTGCTGGGGATGTTCTTCACCTATCTGATCGCCAAGCGCCTGTCGCCGCGTTATGCGGTATTGGCTGCGCTGCTGGTCGGCACTGCCTTGTCGGGCTTGCTCGGGCTTCTCGACTTCAGCGGTTTCGCCCTGGAAGTGGCGACACCGGTCTGGACCACGCCGGAATTTTCCCTGGGAGCCACCATCAGCATCGGTATCCCGCTGTTCGTGGTGGCGATGACCTCGCAGAACATGCCTGGCATCGCCGTGCTGCGCGCCGACGGCTACAACGTACCGGCCTCGCCATTGATCACCAGCACCGGTGTTGCCTCGCTGTTACTGGCCCCATTTGGTTCCCATGGTATCAACCTCGCCGCCATCAGCGCGGCGATCTGCACCGGGCCACATGCCCATGAAGATCGCAACAAGCGCTACACGGCGGCCGTCTGGTGCGGGATTTTCTACGGCTTTGCCGGGGTCTTCGGCGCCACGCTGGCGGCGCTGTTCGCTGCGCTACCCAAGGAGTTGGTACTGTCCATTGCGGCACTGGCGCTGTTCGGCTCGATCATCAATGGCCTGAGCATTGCCATGAGCGAAGCGAAGGAACGGGAAGCCGCATTGATCACCTTCATGGTCACGGCGTCGGGGCTGACGCTGTTTTCCATCGGCTCGGCGTTCTGGGGTATTGTCGCGGGGGTGGTGACTTTGCTCATCCTGAACTGGCGGAGTGCCTGAATCTTGAAAGCTTCGCGAGCAGGCTCGCTCCCACATTGGGTCGGTGTTCACACA
>NZ_JBHFJB010000081.1:0-22209 GCF_057334555.1 Pseudomonas sp. AGC41 | reverse complement strand
GGTGTTCACACATCCCCTGTGGGAGCGAGCCTGCTCGCGAAAGCGGCCTGAAGGACAACAATTACCCAACCGCCAGGCACAAAAAAACCGGCACCCGAACGGGTTGCCGGTTTTTTTCAGACCATCAAGCCTTGTTGATCGGCTTATCCGGGTACCACACGTCCAGCAACGGGCTGACTTCAACACTGGTCAGCTCAGGACGGGCCTTGAGCCAGGCTTCAACGGCAGCGCGCTGCTCTTCGGTCACCGAGCCACGCTTCTGCAGGCAGACCAGACCATAGTCGTCACCGCCGACATAGCCCAGGCCATTGGCTTCCATGGCTTCTTTCAGGAAAGCGTCGAGGAAAGCGTCAATAGCCTCATCGGCCAGATCTTCTTTGAAATCCAGGTTCAGTTCGAAACCCAGCTCTTGAAATTCATCCACGCACAGTTTTTTGCGCAGACGCTGGGAACGGTTAGTCGCCATTGGAACAATCCTCATAAGTAATAACGGCCGGCACTTTACCAGTTTGGTGCGTCGATTGCCCGACTGATCGGGCAAGTCCGCTTACCGCCGGTAAAAAAATACCGCTTCGCTGGGCTTGGGCACGGCACAAGCCGTTGCGCCTTGGGGCATAATGCCGACACTTTCATGACCGTTGAGGGCGTTCATTTTCATGCCCTCGTTCTTTTTCCCCTCGCCTGTAGGGTTTTATTTCACATGATCAAATCTTTGCGCCCATTGCTTCTGGCCAGCCTTCTTCTTCCTTTGGCCCTGCCTGTCATCACTCAAGCCGCCACCATCAACACCGCCCTGTCGCCGAATGTGCAAAAGGCCCTGAAGAACAGCAAACTGCAAGACAATGCCCTGTCCCTGGTGTTGGTGCCGCTTAATGGCCCCGGCACCCCGACGCTGTATAACGCCGATGTCTCGGTGAACCCGGCGTCCACCATGAAGCTGGTGACAACCTACGCAGCCTTGGAAATGTTAGGGCCGAACCATCAGTGGAAAACCGAGTTCTACACCGACGGCACCCTCAGCGGCGGCATTCTCAACGGCAACCTGTACCTCAAGGGCGGCGGCGATCCCAAGCTGAACATGGAAAAGCTCTGGCTGTTGATGCGTGACCTGCGGGCCAACGGCGTGCAGCAGATTACCGGCGACCTGGTGCTGGACCGCAGCTTCTTCATCCAGCCGCAGTTGCCCGAGTTCAACGACGACGGCAACGACGAAAACAAACCCTTTCTGGTCAAGCCCGATTCGCTGCTGGTCAACCTCAAGGCGCTGCGCTTCGTCGCCCGCAATGACGCTGGCCGGGTGCTGATATCGGTCGAACCGCCCATCGCCAGCATCCGCATCGAGAATGTGGTCAAGGCCGCCAACTCCAAGCAATGCACCGGTGGCGTGCGCTACAACCCGGTGGCCCAGGCGGACGGCAGCATGACCGTGACCGTCAGCGGTCAACTCGGCGAAGGTTGCAGCTCCCAGACCTACCTGTCGCTGCTCGACCATGCCACCTACACCGCTGGCGCCGTGCGAGCGATCTGGAAAGAGCTGGGTGGCAGCATCCAGGGCAGCGACCGCCTGGCCGCGACGCCGAAGAGCGCCAAACTGCTGGCCCGAGCGTTCTCGCCGGATCTGGCGGAAATCATCCGCGACATCAACAAATACAGTAACAACACCATGGCCCAGCAACTGTTCCTGAGCCTCGGGGCAGAATTTCGCAACGAGGCAGACGGTGACGATGCCAAGGCTGCGCAGCGGGTGGTGCGCCAGTGGCTGGCCAAGAAAGGCATCACTGCGCCGCATCTGGTAATGGAGAACGGCTCCGGCCTGTCCCGCGCCGAACGGGTCAGCGCCCGGGAAATGGCAGCGATGCTGCAGGCGGCATGGCGCAGCCCGTATGCGGCGGAGTTCATCAGCTCGATGCCCATCGCCGGCACGGACGGCACCATGCGCAAACGCCTCAAGACCACCGCCATGGCCGGCGAAGCGCACGTCAAGACCGGTACCCTGAACACGGTCCGCGCCATTGCCGGCTACAGCCGCGACATCAACGGCAATACCTGGGCGGTCGTGGCGATCCTCAACGATCCGAAGCCATGGGGCGCCTCCTCCGTGCTGGACCAGGTACTGCTGGACTTGTATCGCCAGCCGAAACTGCCGCAGACGGCATCGGTGCTCTGAGGCAGCCCCAACACAAGGCCAGATGTGTCTTGGGGCGAAGTTGGCTATCCCAACTGCATCTCGACCCGATCGCGCCCGGCCTGCTTCGCCGCGTACACGCCTGAGTCGGCCCGCAACAACAGCGCATCGGCGCCTTCGCCGACGCGCCAGCTGGCGATGCCAAAACTGGCGGTGATGGTGCCGACGTCGTCGATCGGCGAATCCCGCAGGCCGCCCCATAACCCCAAGGCTAGAGAATAGGCACTTTCACTGTCCGTATCCGGGCAGAGCACCACGAACTCTTCGCCGCCCAGCCGGCAGAATACGTCGGTGCGGCGCAGACGTTGGGTGATGCGCTGGCAGACCGCCTGCAACACCCGATCACCCACCGCGTGACCATGCTGATCGTTGATGCGCTTGAAGTGATCGATGTCGAGCATGATTACCGCCAGTTCGCCGGAGCCCCGTTCAACCCGAACCATCTCCGAAGTCAGGCGCTCCTGGAAATATCGCCGGTTGCGAATGCCGGTCAAGGCATCGGTGATGGACAGTGCCCGCAGCTCCTCTTCCACGCGCTTGAGGTCGGAGATATCGGAGATATAGCCGTGCCACAACACACCGCCGCCAGGCAATTGCTCGGGCGTGGCCTCACCGCGTACCCAGCGCAGCCCGCGCTGCGGCAGTTGCACCCGGTACTCTTCACGCCACGGGCTCAGCGTATCGGCCGAGAGGCGAATCGACGCACGCACCCGCGCGCTATCCAGCGGGTGGATGCGTGAGAACACCGCTTCGGCGTGCCGTACCAGCACGTCAGGCTCCAGTTCGTAGATGTCGCGGATGCCGTCGCTGGCATAGATCACGCTGAATTCGCCGGTAAAGTCCATCCTGAACTGGTAGATGCCACCGGGGACATGGGCGCTGAGTTTCTTCAGCAGCAGGTCCCTCGCCGCCAAGGCTTCGTGGACGCGCTTGCGTTCGGTGACGTCGATGCAGATTGCCAGGTGCCCGACCCACAAGCCTTGGTCGTCGAGCACGGGCGTGGCCAGCATGTTGACCGTCAGGTGGCTGCCGTCCCGGCGCACCAGGGTCCACTCCCGAGCCTGCTGGCCGCCCTGCTCACCGCCTTCGAGCAGCATCGCATGGCACGTCGGGATTGGCTTGCCGAAACGCACGGCCAGCTGTGCGGCCCGATGCTGCAGCTCACGCGGAACGTGAAGACTTTCCAGGGTCATGCTCTGCAGCACATCGCAACTGCGGTAGCCGAGCATCTGCTCGGCGCCGGCATTGAACGTGGTGATGACACCGCGCAGGTCGGTGGCGATGATCGCGACTTGCGTCGCGGCGTCGAGCACGCCCTTCAATTGGCCGTGGGTGCCGCGCAGTTCCGACTCCCGGGCATGCAGTTCCCGGGTGCGCTGTTCCACCAGCGCCAAGGCTCGCTGCCGCTGGCTGACCAACGTATACAGCAAGACGCTGAGCAGCAGGCTGAGCAGACCGCCCAACACGCTGACACTCACGACGCTGGAATGACTGTTCGACAGGAACGCGAAACTGGGCCGCAACTCCACCCGGAAGTCATGATCGGCCAGGCGCAACATCCGGACCGCCGACAGCTCGCCTTTACCCGGTAGGTTGGATGTTTCGAACAGGACTTCCCAAGGGGTATCGTGGGCGGAATCAAGCACACGCATGGTCAGATTGTCATCCTCCGCCTCCGGCAGCCCATCGGCGACCAATTGGCGCATGCTGATGGCCGCTACCACGTAACCGAACGGCTCGCTGGCCAGAGGCTTGAGAACAGGCGCCGCCAGCATGACACCACGGGAAAAGGCCGGATCGCCCCCGGTCAGATCAATGGGCTCGGAAACCACCAGGGCGTTGCGCTGACGGGCCCGTTCAAGCGTGACACGGCGCAGTGAGTGCGAAAGCAGATCCAGGCCCAGCGGCGCGCCATAGGATGGCTGGCTCTGGACGTATAGCAGCGGCACGTATTCATCCCGTTCAGCGGCCTCGCGCAGGGCTCCGGCCTCGTCTCGCTCACGAATGGTAAAGGTATCGGATATTTCGGCTCGTGCCTGTTGCTCGAATGCCTGGCGCTCACCCCGCAGCACCCGAGGCGCCCAGGCGAAGGCCCGGGTACGCCGCAAGAGTGCTTCGGTATAGCCGTGGAATTCGGTGCCGGATACTCCAGCGGAGTTGGCGAAGAAGCGCCTCAGACTGTCGAGACGTTGCTCCTGGTCCTGAAAACGTTCTTCCAGGCGGCTATAGCGCTCTTCAGCGAGCAGTTCGAAGCGTTGGCGCAATTGCTGGTTGAACTGCTTCAACGTGCCCCAGGCCAACAAGCCGGTCAACAGCAGGCCCGCCATCAAGACGATGCAAGCCACTAACCATGCCGAAACATCTTCGCTGATAAAGCCCAGGATCCTGGGACGCACCTGATGTAATGCCATACACATAACCCAGAAAGGGATCAGGCATAGGTACAGCCCCGACCACAGTCTTAGTTATAGCTATTTGCCATTACTTTTGCCAGTCCCAAAAACGCCTGCAAGCCTTGAATTTCAAGGCCTGCATGGATCCAATCAAACGCCGGTCAGCGCGCCATGATTTTCCAGGCGCGGTGAATCTTGCTGTTGCGGGCAAAATCCGGGTCGATGGTCTTGGCGGTGATTTCCTCCACCGCATACCGTTCGCCCAGGTTGTCCTCGAGCTGGAACTTGCGGAAGTTGTTGGAAAAATACAGCACGCCGCCCGGCGCCAGGCGCGCCATGGCCAGGTCCAACAGCTGCACATGGTCGCGCTGCACGTCGAACACGCCTTCCATGCGCTTGGAGTTGGAGAACGTCGGCGGATCGATGAAGATCAGGTCGTACTCATCGCGACTGGCTTCCAACCACGCCATGACGTCGCCCTGCTCCAGGCGGTTCTTGTCGGAAAAACCGTTGAGCGACAGGTTGCGCCGTGCCCAATCCAGGTAGGTCTTGGACAAGTCGACGCTGGTAGTGCTGCGCGCGCCGCCCTTGGCGGCATGGACGCTGGCGGTGGCGGTGTAGCAGAACAGGTTGAGGAAACGCTTGCCGGCGGCCTCTTTCTGGATCCGCAAGCGCATTGGCCGGTGATCGAGGAACAACCCGGTGTCGAGGTAATCGGTGAGGTTGACCAGCAGCTTCACGCCCCCCTCATTGACCTCGGTGAACTTGCCCTGGGCGCTCTGCCTTTCGTACTGCTTGGTGCCGCTCTGGCGCTCGCGCCGCTTGATGACGACACGGCTCTTGTCGACATTCAGCGCCTGGGGAATGGCCGCCAGCGCATCGAACAACCGGGCCGAGGCTTTTTCCGGATCGATGGACTTCGGCGCGACGTATTCCTGGACGTGCACCCAATCGTGGTACAGATCGATGGCCATGGAATATTCCGGCATGTCGGCATCATAGACCCGGTAGCAGTCGACGCCCTCACGCTTGGCCCACTTGCTCAGCAGCTTGAGATTTTTCTGCAGGCGATTGGCGAACATCTGCCCGCCTTCGCTCAACCGCGCCTGCTCGACCACCGGGGCTGGCGTCGGGGCCGGTTTGATCGGGTTGCCATTCTTGTTGTACTGGCGCTCTTGCGGTACTTCCGGAGTTTGATCGTAGACAGCCTGTTCACGCTCGGCCTGGCGTTGTTCCGGGGTGCGACGCTCGCCAGTGACGAACTGGTCCGGGAGCACCTTGATCAGCAGCAACTTGCACGGCAAGGCGCCGTTCCAGAACGAATACTGCTTGTGGCTGCGAATGCCCATGCGCTTGCCCAGGTCCGGCGCGCCAGTGAACACCGCTGCCTCCCAGTTGAGGCAGGCCTGGCGCAAGCGTTCACCGAGATTCTGGTACAGATAGAGCAGGCTGGCTTCGTCGCCCAAACGCTCGCCGTACGGCGGGTTGCAGATCACCAGGCCTTTCTGGTTCTGGTCCGGGCGCGGCTCGAAGGTGGCGACTTCGCCCTGATAGATCTTGATCCACTCGCTCAGGCCCGCACGCTCGACGTTGTTGCGGCCCGGCTGAATCAGCCGTGGGTCGGCCTCGTAGCCGCGAATCCACAACGGCGGCTTGGCCAGCCCGGCGGCGGCGCGCTCGCTGGCTTCCTCATGGAGTTTTTTCCACAATGCCGGCACGTGGCCGAGCCAGGCGGTAAAGCCCCATTGCTGGCGACGCAGGTTCGGCGCCATGTCGGCGGCGATCATCCCGGCCTCGACCAGGAACGTACCGACGCCGCACATCGGGTCGGCCAGCGCCCCGCCTTCAGCGGCAATGCGTGGCCAACCGGCGCGGATCAGGATGGCGGCGGCAAGGTTTTCCTTCAGCGGCGCGGCGCCTTGCTGCAAGCGATAGCCACGTTGGTGCAGGCTGTGGCCAGAAAGGTCGAGGGAAAGGATCGCTTCGCCGCGGTCCAGGCGCAAATGGATGCGCAGGTCCGGGTTGAGCTTGTCGATGGATGGCCGCTCGCCCGACGGCGTGCGCAGTTTGTCGACAATGGCGTCCTTGACCTTCAAGGCGCCGAAATGCGTGTTGTCGATGCCCGAGCCGTGACCGCTGAACTCGACCGCCAAGGTGCCATCGGCGAGCATGTGGTCTTGCCAGTCGACGTCCAGCACGCCGTGGTACAGGTCTTCCGCGTCTTTCATCGCGAAGCGCTTGAGCACCAGCAATACTCGGTTCGCCAGGCGCGACCACAGGCACAGGCGATAGGCCGTTTCCATGTCGGCGATGCCGCGAACGGCCGAGGTGTGCTCGCGCGCCTCTTCGAGGCCAAGCCCGACGGCTTCCTCGAGAAGCAGGCCTTCGAGGCCCTTGGGGCAAGTGAGGAAGAGTTCGAAACGATCGGACATGGGATTCAGAGCCTTTGGCTAAGTGGGCCGGGCAACGCATTGCCGGCCGGGTTCAATCAGGTGCTTTTCTCAAGAGCACCCGCATGGCACGAACGTGTGCCGTTCCGTCCTCGCCGCTCAGGTTCAAAGAGCTTGGATGCGAGGACAGCTAGAAAATTCTGTGCAACAAATTGTGAAAAGTTGTCCCTTTCGTCGAATAGTACCCCAGTGCAACGGGAGGACATTCTCATTCAAGATCGGCGACCGCCCTTCTGCGCAGGGCTGATCATACAGGGGTCCGGGGCAAAAGCGGGCGCTGAACGTCATGTTACTTATCGCTCTAACATCTTTCTTGTTACGTGCTTATGACAAAACGATCATTCCATCCATGTGACGCTTTGGTTAGAACTCACCACAGGTTGACGTCGCAACGGCGTCAACACCCTTGGCTCGTCACGCCGGCAACGAGCCACCAACGGCAGAATGATTCTGCCCCGGCCTCGATAGAGGTCGACGCTAAGCAACAGTCAACAAGTGAGGGCAACACCCTATGAGAAGACTTAAGCGTGATCCGTTGGAAAGAGCATTTTTACGCGGTTACCAATATGGCGTTGGTGGTAAATCCCGTGAGCTTTGCCCCTTTACTCTACCGTCGGTACGTCAAGCCTGGATCAACGGCTGGCGAGAAGGACGCGGCGACAACTGGGACGGTATGACCGGCACTGCGGGTATCCACAGACTCAACGAACTTCACGCCGTCGGCTGACACAGGGCCCTGATAATCAAAAACCCGACAATCTGACATTCACATCGATTTAACCACGCACGTCCCATCCGGGCGGCGGGCTACGGCCCAGAGGGCTCCCTAGAGGAGCCCTTTTTATGGTCATGACAAAACCTGTGGCGAGGGAGCTTGCTCCCGCTGGGTTGCGCAGCAACCCCATAAAAGCTGACGGGTATCAGCCTGGCACACCACGGTGATGGGTTTGGGACTGCTGCGCAGTCCAGCGGGAGCAAGCTCCCTCGCCACAGGGGGTCTGCTTCGCCTTCAAGAAAGGGTTAATCAACCCAACGCCGCAATCGCATCCACCGACTCGCGAATCAACGTCGGGCCCTTATAGATGAATCCGGAATAAATCTGCACCAGGCTCGCCCCTGCCGTGATTTTCTCGGCGGCATGCCGACCTTCGGTAATCCCGCCCGCCGCGATGATCGGCAAGCGCCCCGCCAATTCGCCGGCCAGCACCTTCACCGTGTGCGTGCTCTTGTCACGCACCGGCGCGCCAGACAGGCCGCCCGCCTCGTCACCGTGCACCAGGCCTTCTACGCCTTCGCGGCCCAGCGTGGTGTTGGTTGCAATCACCGCATCCATGCCGGTCTCGATCAAGGCCTGGGCCACCTGGGCGGTTTCTTCATCGCTCATGTCCGGAGCAATCTTGATCGCCAGCGGCACATGCCTGCCGTGCGTCACGGCCAGTTCCGCGCGACGCCGGGCCAGGTCGGCCAGCAGTTGCTTGAGCGAATCGCCGAACTGCAGGCTGCGCAGCCCCGGCGTGTTCGGCGAACTGACGTTGACAGTCACATAGCTGGCATGGGCGTAGACCTTGTCCAGGCAGATCAGGTAATCGTCGACGGCGCGCTCCACCGGCGTGTCGAAGTTCTTGCCGATGTTGATTCCCAGCACACCCTTGTACTTGGCCGCGGCCACACGGGCCAGCAGATGATCGACGCCCAGGTTGTTGAAGCCCATGCGGTTGATGATCGCCTCGGCCTGGGGCAAACGGAACAGCCGTGGCTTGGGATTACCCGGCTGCGGACGCGGCGTCACGGTGCCGATTTCAACGAAGCCGAACCCCAGCTGGGCGAACCCGTCGATGGCCGCGCCGTTCTTGTCCAGGCCGGCAGCCAGGCCGACCGGGTTGGGAAACTCCAGGCCCATGACCGTCACCGGCAGTTTTGCCGGAGCCTTGCACAGCAACCCGTTGAGCCCCAAACGTCCACCCGCGCCAATCAGGTCCAGGGACAGATCATGGGAAGTTTCCGGGGAAAGTTTGAACAGCAGTTCACGGGCCAAGGTGTACATGGGTGGGTGGGCTCTGGGCGATAAAAAGTGACGGGATTATACCGAGCAGGAGCATCAGCGGCGAGAAACGCTTTGATTCCTGGTTCGATCCAGAGGGCGATGCGCCGCGGTCCTTGCCTGGGAGCGTTATTTGATAGTTGCAAGGGCCAAAAACCCGCAAAAGGGCGATGCAACTGCAATGGCAGGAACCCCATTAGCCCTTCGTCACGCAGGATCAGCATATGCTTCAACCATCCATAAACGCACCTACCACACGATTCATTTCAAGCGAGCCCGTTCGCCCTCAAGAACACACCACCATCGATATGAAGGAGAATTCCTCTGACATCATTATCGACATACTCAATGAAACCATCCCTGTCGAGCAGAGAAGCCAACTCTCATCGCAAGACATAGCAACCGCACTGACGGACCTCGGGGAGAATTTCAAGGAAATCACTATAGAGCTAAAAAATAACGCCGACATGCGCGTTCATGCATTCATTGAAGGCATCGAATCGAAGATAAACGGCGATGCCGATGGCACGCATTGCAACGATGATGATTTTGAGAGCATTGACCTGAGTACTTTCGAAGGCTCAACCCATTTGTCAGATTCCGACACATCCATACAACGCGCCCAAACCATCCTTGATCAGCTCAGTGATTTCCTAGGCAAACTGACCCGCAACGAATTCGAAGGCGATCTCGGACGCTGGGTCAGCAACCTGACCATTTCCAGTGTGCGCACCGGTTTGGTCACCGGCACCCTCACCGTGCTCAGGCAACTCATCGGGTTCGCCCTGGAAAAAATGTCCCAATCCAATGCCGCTTCGCCGCTGACGCGCAGTGTAATCGGCGCGGTTGTCCAGAGCATGGGGCCACTGCTGAACATCCTCGGCGCGATCAGGGACGAGTGCAATGGAACCGCAAACGCCGAAACGCGCGTGGCGCGCTTCATCACCCTCACAATATCGGCCTTGGCCTTGGCCGCTGCCGTAGCCGTGCCCTCCGCACTGCCAGCATTGGCATCCTCCGGCTCGCAAATGTTGTTCTACACGTTTGCCCAGGATCTGGTGAGCCTGTTTTGTCCCACCGGCGACAATACAAAACCCAACCCCAGCGGTACCGCAGCCGCAGGCATGCTGAACGCTATGCTCCAGTTCCTGTCCTTCACCGCCATGAACTACACCGCTCCGCATTCCGGCGCCGGGTATGCCATGGCCCAGGGTAACAAGCCTCCATCGTCAGAAACGGAAGGCTTGGCCTTTCAACTGTCGGCTTGGGTAGAACAACAGGCCAATACGCCGCATGATCCAAATCTGTCCGTTGAGGCCCGGGCCGAGCAAATTGTCGAATCCCTGGCCCCGGTACTGGGACACGATGTATTACGGGGCGTCTACAACGCCGGGGCCGACGTCGCCGGCCAAGTGCTGATGGGCGAGGCAATGCACGCCTTCCAAAAACAACCGTCTAAGGGAGGTTTTCGGATCAACCCCATTTCTGTACGAATGCCCACCGCCGAACAGGCGGCCAATCAACTCCTGTCCACCAATGCGATACGAACCTCTGTGGGCCAGATAATCATGGCCGTCGTCATCTGCGCATCCCGTTATTTTGCAACCTTGCCCATTTCCAAAGAAATGGTCGACCATATCGCCAACGCACTAGTCGCCGCCGTCGTGATCGCGGTACGTCCCGGCACGACTTACGTCAACGAACGCACCAATCCTGCAGCAAACGCTTGATTCATCGGCTCGCGTGGAATACGTGTAATCGTGGCGAGAGAGCTTGCTCCCTCGCCACGAAATCTCTGTTTACCCTCTCTTTTGCTTTAACAAGCAAGCACTGCCCGTCTTGCCTTCTTTACCACTCACTCTTCTCCCAAGCCTCATCCCCCATCGGCTGGAACACATCCCTCATAAAACCCTTGACGAAAACATCCATCGCGAACGCCAACCCATTGGCGCCGCTGACCTCTTTATAGATCTTCGAATTTTCCAACCCCTCGTCTTTCAATCGCACCAAAATCTGCAATGTGATCGCCATCAACGCCTTGGCGGTGGGGTACGCCGCCGTCGTGCCATCCGGCCCTCGCAACGTACGGAGGAACTCATGAATTGCCTTCTCCCCCTGCCCTTCCATGCCCAACAGCAACTGATAAAGGTGCTCGAACTCAGGATCCGGGCGTTTGCTGCCAGGTGCCTGCTCGCGGGCGGCCAGTAGGCGAGATTCCAGCGGTTCTACCGGTGCATGCGCGGCGCGATCCAGCAGGCTGGAAACCATCATGGATTCAATCTTCAAGGCAAACCTCGGTAGGGTCGGTGGGTACTGAATCGGTGAAGCTGGAGCACACCTCCGCGAGTGCCTGTCTTGAGGCCTCGTCCAGGGCGCGCACCGTTTCCGGCAGGTTGGCGAGGCCCGCCAGCAACCGGGGCGCCAGCCGTTCCCGGGTCGCCTCGACGTCGAATTCCAGCAGTTGATCTGCCAACCGCAGCACATAACGGTCTTGCGGGTGATATTCCAGGATCAGCTCGCCGTTCCACCGCCTGCCCACGCTCTCACGCAGCGCGTGGCCGCGCGGACGACAATGCGTTGGCATCAGCAGGTGCAGGACTGCGCCCGAGTCACCCGGCTGCCCGGCCAGCCAGCGCTCCAGCATTTCAGCCAGCCACTCGGGGCGACTCAAGGCTTGCCCGAGCAGATCACCGGCGGCCCGCGCCAGATCGTTGCGCAATTGCAATCCCAGGGTTTGCGAATTCAGCAGGCCTTCAGCCAGATGTTCGCTCGCACGCAGGATGCCTTCGGCGTAGCCCTGTTGAAACGCTTGCGCATGCACCGCCTGCGCGTCGCAGTGCGCTTGCTCGACACACTCCCGTGCACGGCGCTGGGCCTCCAGCTGCAAGCGCCGACGACGCCGCGCGGCAGCGATGTCTTCGCGAGCCAGGCGCACGTCATCGCCCATGGGTAAATCAGTCAGGGTTCGGATGGAGTCGAGCATGCTGCACCGCCAAAAAGAACAAGGTTGGATCAGGTTTAGTAACGGGCCATTGCCGATGCAAACCAACAACCGTCTCGCAAAACTGCAAGTCCAGGCGTTCGAGCAAAAGGCGAGGGACGTACTCGTGCCAACTCCACAACGCATTGAGGCCGGCCGCTTCGACCTGCTCCACTGAAACCTTTGCGCGCTCGATCGGCGGGCCGCCTCGCGGACCCAGGTCAAAGCTGGCGAACCGGCGAACCGCCCCGGGCAAGCCCAGCAGCACCGCGCCGCGCGCCAGGTCGGGCATCAGGCGATAAGCGCCCATCAACAGGGCGATATAAGGCAGTTGCCGCCAATGGCGAACCCATTGTTTTGCCACGCCGGTCAACGGCATCGAAGGCCACGGGCCTTGCAGTTCCAGCCCTTCGAGCACGATGCGGTTGAGCACGGCATGGGCTTCGATTCCGTCGAACCCCGCCGGTACAACCAGACGCCGAGGGTGCAGATACCCCAAGGGCTCGACGAGAATTCGCTCCAGCAACTCAAGCTCCGACATCACGCCGTCCCGCGTTTGAATGGTGGTAGACCCAAGCGCCGCCACCGGCCAACAGCACCGCGCTGATCGCCGCCAACCACCACGGCCACGGCGAATGCCCCCGCGTCACAGCCACCGACGGCGCGACATGCTGGATCGCCGAGCGCTTGGACAGCACCACCGAGACGTTTTCGTACTCCACCGCCGCAAAACTGTTTTTAAGAAAACGCTTGATGTCGGTGATCAGCAACTGCGGTTCGACATCGCGCTCATGCAGCACCACCGCCGAAAGATGGACAGGCGGCGACTTGCGCCCGCCCTCGCCGGCATCCAGGTCATAACTGACATGGACCCGAGCCGACACCACGCCTTCGAGCACACCCAGCGACTGTTCGATGCGCTGCTCCAGCGCCGAATACAACCGGGCTTTTTCCGCGCGGGGCGAAGCCACCAGGGAATCGGCAGGAAACATCTCGGACACTTGCAAGCGCGGCCGGGAAGGCAACGAATAAAGATTGAGCAGATCGACCGCCGCGGAAAAATCGAGGGCGTCGATTTTCACCGCATAGCCGGTTTTGCCAGTGTCGACTTTCACCGCCGCAATGTTGTTGCGTTGCAACACCGACAGCACTTCATTGGCCTGCTGCTGATCCAACCCTTCCAGCAGGTTCGGCTGGCGACACCCCGCCAGCACCAGGCACAACAGCAGCACCAGGACGCTCGTCTTCATGATGCCCGCAACAGGGTTTCTGCCGTGCCCACGGCTTTGCGCACCAGCACGTTGAGCAAGTTGATATCCACGTTGTATTGCCCCGTCAGTTCCTGCAACTGCGCCAGCACTTCAGGGTCGGTGATATCCGGGCGCTGCAATAACTGATTGATCGCCGAGACCTCCTGCTGGCTATCGACTGCCGAACCGGCAAATGCTTCGATCAAGCGCGATTCAAGTGAAACAACCGGACCTTCCTGCGGGCCACGCAATTCAACGAAGGCGGAGCCTGCGATAAGCGACAGGTCAAGACTCTGGATGGACATACGATGCACTCATGCAAAGGGCCATTGTCACGAACAATGGCCAGTCGAAAGGGAAAGCGTCAGCGCGCCGCCTGGATGATCGCCATGTCGATATCCTTGAAGCCCTTGATCGTGTTGGTCTGGGCGTTGCGAAATACCGTGTAGGAGGAGAACGCGGTCTGGTACGCCGCCAGTTTTCCAGGGTCCGAGGCGTCGAGCTTGAGATCCTCAAGCGCTTGGTCCAGGGCATCTTTCAGGCCTTGGGCGCCACGCTCGAACGCAGCGGCCTGCTCACCGAGAAAATCGTCGGGAAATACGGGGAACATGATCGGAATACCAGGCATCGGTCACCTATTCTGGTTGTTTGGAAAATGCCAGGACGAAGGGCTCGTCTTGACGTAGCCCTGCGGGCCGGTTTGGAACGACTTGCCCTTGAGCGCGTCGTCCTTGAGTGCAACAGTAAAATGCACGTAGCGATCCCCCCACTGCCGGTAGAAATCGTCGACGTACTGGCGTGCGGCAGCCAATTCGGCGTCTTGCAAGTTGCCCTCGATGGCGAACGAGACCGCGTCTTCATGTTCGACCCGGCTGAAGGCCAGAGCCAGACGCTGCAAACCGCCCTGCGCAAGATCAGCGAGCAGCGCGTCGTCCTGCATCTGCACCACCACGTCGCGGGCATAAGGTGCCGCCGCGAGCAGCACATCGAGCAGCTTGGCCTGCTGGTCGGGCGTCAGCAGGTTGCGTTGCGCGCTGAGCAGCAGGCGCGGCTGCGACGGTTCCTTGAGATCGAGAAAATGCCAGGCCAATTGCGGATCGTGATCAACCAGTACTTGCTCCAGCCGACGCCGCTCCTGATCCGGCAGCAGGACCTTGCCGTGCAGGCTGGCGTGGCGCGCCAGCACCTGTCGGCTCCAGCCGGCATCGCGCTCCGAAGACACGAAGACATAAACCCCATCGTCACGACCGCGCAGCACCTGGACCGGCGCACCGGCGCCGGCGATCAGGGCTTGAATATCGGTTTCGGGCGCCGGCCCCGGCATCGAGCCAATGCTGACCGTCACGACCAACGCAACCAGCGCCAGGGCACCGCCGCCCCATCGGGTCCAACGGGCATCAGGCCAGCGAATGGCAGCGCCACCAGCGCGTGGGCTGTTCTGTGGCTGAGCGAGGCATTCAGGCGCCCAGGGTTGATCCCCAGGGCGCAGGGCCACTTGCAACCCGCCAAGCTGCACCCTGGCCTGGAACGCACAGTGGCGCATTTCGACCGAGTCACCGAGCAATCGCACCGGCACACCGTCCGGCGTGGCTTGGTCGGCCAGCACCTCGAAGTTGCAGCCACCTTCCTCCAGGGGAATAAAAATGGCATCCGCCGGAACGCTGGCGGCACGTGCGCCATCCCCCCACATCGCCAAGGCCCCGACGATGAACAGGGTCGTGCCCTCGCCAAGCGGAAACTCGCAACCCTGCAACGGACCGTTGAGGATCCGCAGGACGCAGGGTTGTAATGGGGGGGCCGTCGGGACTGTCACCGTCCAAACTCCAGGAAGGTCGAATGAGCGGGTAGGTTAGAAGGGGCGGCCGGGCAATTCCTGATCCAATTCTGCCGATGGCCTGCCGCAAAGGATCAGAATCCTGCACCGCCCCTGTTCATGACGCCGTCACTCTCGCCCGCGAGTGATCACCTGGTAGCGCTGCCAGACCTTACGCGCATAGCGCAGCCGCGCAGCTTGACGGTGGGGAGAATTGCCGGCGTTATAAGCACCGACTGCCGTCCAGTTATAGCCATAGCGGGCGATAAATCCGGCGAGCACCGACGCACCGACTTCCACCGACAGGCAAGGCTCATCCAGCAGGCGCTGCTCGGTAATCCCCTCGGTACTGAGGCGTGACAGATGAATGCTGTTGATCTGCATCAGCCCGATATCGCGGGTGCCGTTGCGGTTGTGATTGATGGCGTCAGAGCGCAGGCCCGATTCGACATCGGCAATCGCTTGAAGCAGTTCGGGTTCGATGGCATGCATCTGCCCCGCCTTGTTCCAGCACCAGGCGTGCGCCTGGGCCATGCCGAATCCCAGGCCAAGATACACCGGCAGGCACAGCCAGGTTTTCCGGCGCCGCTTCATGCCAGGCGCCTCTCGCCGATCCACGTCAGTTGCTCGTGAACGCGCACCCGCAGGATCTGCGCCCGGACACAGTCCGGATCATGCTCCAGGCATTGTTCGAGTATCTGCAGCGCCTGCTCGTTGCGCCGCCAGAACCAGTGATGCCAGGCATGAAAGTACAGCACGTCGACCTGATCGGCCGACAGCAGGCAGCGCCGGAACAACACCTGGGCTGCCTGCTCGCAGCCACGCAAACTGGTGAGCAACGCCAGGCGCGTCAGTGCGGGGATGCTGGCGGGGTCCAGCGTCAACGCACTGGAAACCGCCGCATGCGCCTCTTCGATGGCGCGCTCCGGGTCACCCAGGCCCATCATCGCCCGCCCCAGCCACACATCCGCCAAGCCACACCAGGGCGGCGCGTATCCGGCGTCGAGTTTCAAACACTGCCTGAACAATACAAGGGCATCGCGCAGGCTTTGCGCCGTGTGCTGCTGCACGCTGCACAACCCGTTGAGATACGCCACCGCCGCCGAATAGGACCCGCAGCGATCACCGACCGGACGCAACCCGGGTACACGCTGGGCAACCAGGCTCGTCAACACGCCCAGCGCCTCCCCAAGATCACAGGCATCCAGCGTCTGCCCATGCAACAGAGACTGATCGCTGCCACGAATCAACTCGACCGACCAGTGTTGCAACCCACCCGCGCCGATAAAACGCCCGTTCAAGCAATAATCCGCCGACAACCGCCCAGCCAACGACCGCACATCATCCGCAGCCCCGCAGGCCGTGATCACCCCAGAGGGAATGACATGCAACGCCTCGCCGAACGCCGTGGTCAGCTGGCGAATCATCAGGTCTTGCAGATCCAGCGCGGCGATTTCGTCCAGATTGCGCAAAGGCAACACCGCCAACGACGGCGCCACCGCCCTCGCCTGGCTCGTCACATCGAGCTCGACCACCGAACCGGTGAACCGATAGCCCTGGCCATACACCGTGGCGATGTAATCCTTGTTCTCCTTGAACAACTTGCGCAAGGCGTAGATACACCGGGTCAACGACTCCTCCGCCGCATCCATCCGCGGCCAGACCTGGTCCAGCAAATAATCCTTACTCACGACCGTGCCCGCCGATTTCAACAGCAGGCGCAGCACGTGCAATTCTTTGGGTGGAACATGAACTCCTTGTCCATCTCGCATCAGCGTTCCGTCGCTTTGCAGTAGCCAGTGGTCAAAAACGAACGACTTGACTGGGGTTTGATCAGTTGCACTGTCCATACGGTGAGACTTCTCTATAGAAAGTTACTGAAGCGCGATTGAGCCTGTCGGGGAGACAGGCTCGGGATGGCGAGCTGCGTGACTATAGGAAGATGTGTGGCAGGATTCCGTAGGAACTTCAGATATATTGACGTAGGAAAATACGACATAGACTGTAGGTCAAGCCTGGGTTAAGCAGACTCCTATATAGAAGCGCCCCCCAATAAAGCCATACCATCCTCCACGCATATAAAAGTCAACGCCCACACATTGAATTATTTAGCAACAATCCAACTCAAACGCACATTGACATACTTAGAGGAGGCAATATTCAGGACATTTCAGCTTTTGCAATTTCTAACGCAGCAGCCCCAATAGGTGTGGAAGCGATGTCAGCATACGAGTCTTTGTTATTGTATTCCAGAACCTCCTCCCCATTGAACACACCTATGGAAGCAAGCATTATCTCATGATAGGAGTGATGATCTTTCGGAGCCATCAAATTCGCGAGCATGACTAGCCTCGCCTCCTGTAGTGAAGGCATTTTTTCAAGTATTGAATTTGACAAATTATGCATTTCACTGCACATAGCATAATGATTCAAGTACCGAAGTGTATGCCCACTTGGCCCAGACGTAACCGGCTTACCGTACACGATTGCTTCGTAAACCCATTTATTGACATTTTTATCCTCTTTATCCGAGACTCTGACAACGTTCGTCCTCGCACCTGTAGTGTGTTGTCGAAACTCAGCACCTAACGGGTTGGTCGCACGATCATTTTTTTCATCTTCAACGAACGTCTCCGTACTCCAGTTAATATGCAAAACGTCTTTCAGTAATTTTTTTCTGTCAGCCCCATCGAGACCTTGAATTATATTCAAAATACCGTCCTGCAAATTTACAGATGAAATTCCCAGCTCATTAAATAGATAATTTTCGACATTTTCCGTTTTAGCAAGAAGCTCACCCCACCTGTCGGCAATAAGATTGCGAATATTTTCGGTGTATTGTATAGGATTCACCACCTCAAAAACCTCTAGATCAAATCGATGACTATTCCAAGGGTAAATTGGGTTATCCGGTGAGCGAACGTGATTGAACATACATTTCCTCCGTTCCATGTCGCCGAGGTCATACTCCTCGCTTTCAGCCTTCACCAGAGTCGCTAAAACATGAGCATCCAATGTATCCATATCGGCCATTAACTCTTTGGCGCCTCCAATATGAGAACTTTCCTCTATGATTTTCTCTTGTTGCCGCTGAGAGAAATCAGCGAACCTCATCGGACTTCCTGTCACTTCCCTGATCGTTTTTGCAATCGAAGCAAGCTCGGCGTTGCAGCTCAGATTTTTTCCGACAATCAGTTCAAGCTTCTTGTTCTCACTGGCCTTGTCTTTATAAGGGTTGTGATCGAACACATTTAAATTTTTCTCCTGCTTTCGCACCCTTAAGTCCCGAATAGTTTTTGACGGTAGATTGGTAGAATTAGAACGCACCCTAAAGCCTTCATTTGAGGCTTTCGACAACTGCTTTCCTTGTTCCTTTAGGTACCCAGCAATAGCATTTAGTTTTTCACGCTGTTCTACCGAGGTAACATTCGCACCGCCAAAGATATTGACCCGAACGTCAACAGCCAGACAAGTTAAACTTGACGCCCGCGATAGAGAAAAAGCTGATGATACATTAAGCATAACAAACCTCACCTTCAGTAATTAACCGCACCAACACAAACCACAACATCTTCCCAACGATCAACCATTACACTCAGCACATCCAACAACAGCTCACCGCCTACCTCTTCCTCAATCATATTAAAGTAGACCAGCTCACCGTCGGGTAATTGCACCACACCACCCACCACTCCATTTATTTGAGATTGGACGACCTCATTAGCCAAATAGATTTCCGCTTCCGTCATAACGACTGGCAATCGCAGTAAAAAAAACATAACAACTGAAGTTACAGAGCGAACCTCCAGATAGAAAAAAAGTTCATCTTCCAGCTTCAAGCTAATCGCATTAAATTCATCAACAAATATATCGCTCACACCATAGTTAGTTTTTAAGGCCTCCATGACCCCATCAACCACCAACTCAACTCTTCCACCAAGACTATCATCCCAACACACTTAGCCCTCCCCCTCTTGCTTACAAAAAACAACCCAACAGCCAATATCTCTCACAACTCTCCATTTCGCCACCATCTCCTCAGTTAATTCGATACCGAATTCCTCATTCAGCGCCATGACAATTTCAACGACATCCAAAGAATCAACATGCAAATCCTCAACCAGTCGAGAGTCCAGATCAATCTGATAGCGCGCATTAAAAACAATCGACAACACCTGAATGACCTGTCGCCCAACATCACACACAGCACTTACATTATTCAACGTTTAGCCCACGACCAAAAACTAGTTATTCACCAACTGAAAACAGATCCACAGTTAACACCGAAATGAATTGCTTATTTTGACATTTATCAAAAATTCAACATCGCCCGCAACATATCCGCAAACTGATTCAAATGCGCCGACAACGTTTTATTGAAATTGTCATGATAAGAATTGGCATTCGAATACTTCTGCGTAAACGACTGCAGCATGTTCTTCATGCGTTCCTCCTGGGCGTTGAAGCCGGTTTGCCAGGCGTTGAATTTGGCGGTATCCCAGGTCACCGTGCCGCTGCCCGCTGGCAGACTACCTTTCATCGTTGTCAGGGGCCCGGTGTCGATGACGACACACCAAGGACCGTTCGGGGCGGGATTCTGCTTGAGGCAACTCGCAGGTAGGCCCAGTGCCTTGAGCCAGTTTTCTGCCTCTTCCTTAGTGGCACCTGTTTCAGGTGGTTTGGGAAAGAGGATGGCAGCGGAGTTGGGTAGGGAATATTTTGCGATCAGTCTATCCAATGCATTGCGCAACGCGCCCACATTCAACTTGACCTCCTTGCCGTCGTCCACGCCTTCGATCCAATCCTTCATCATCGCGGTGATTTCGCTGTTGAAGTCGGAAAAAAAGTCCGAATAAGCCGCAATGATGTGCTCGTAGCCCGCCAGGTAACCGTTCTTGATCAGGTCGATCAGTTCGAGCAGTTTGTCGAAGAAGTCATTCGATGAGTTGATCGTCGCATCCAAAGCCTCCGCGATCTCATGGGGCTTCTTCTCTTCCAGATGTTCCTGGAGGGCGCGAAGGATCTTGCTTTGTTCCTCATTGAGCTGCTGGCGCTGACTTTCATCCAAGAGCCCTGTGCTCTGGCTGTGGGTCATCACGGCACTGCACTGGCGCACCTGCACGGCCCACATTTGCGCCCGGTCACGTTTGGCGTAGATCTGTTCGACAAAATCCGCGATGAGGTGTTGCGATGCGGACTCGGTGGCCGTGCCTTCCAGCGGCTTGGCGATGAATGACGGGCACCTGAGCAAATGGCCAAGGCTGCGGTTCATCGCGTTCATGGACCTGTCGAGCAAATGCGTCAAGGAACTGACCGTTAGAATCTCAGCGGGTACGTCCGCAGGCGTCGGGGTATTCGCAATGGCCTCGACGTTCGGCAGCAGAACGATTGGCGAACGAATGGATTGATTGATTTCCATAGACCGCTCCCCCCTTTACGCCGTCACGGCACGGATAACATCGCTACGCCATTGAAACAGCTGCATCACCATCTCCATCAGTTTCTGCAACAACGCCGCCTCGGCCGCGTCTTTCTGGCCAATCTCGTCACTCAGGCTCTTCTGGCTGTTCTGCGCGCTTTGCATCAACACTTCTTTTTCACGGGCGGCGTGCTCGTTCATGCGCACGATGTTCGCCACCACCTGGCTCATGCTCATCGACATGGCATTGAGCGCGCGGCCGATTTCCAGTTTCTTTTCGATGCCTTTGCTGCCCATCTGGCTCAGCCAGTCGGAGGTCTGGCCGACCTTCTCGGCCTTGAGGATTTCCCCGTCGAACCAGGCCTGTTTCTTGTCCGTCAGTGTCGAGCCGTTGGGCTTGAAGTCGACGGTGGCCGGGCGGCCGAAATCATCCAGGGTCTTGATTTTGTAGGTGGTGTCCGGGTTCCACTCATTGCGATTGCGCTCCAGCTTGAGGTCGCGTTCGAGGAGGCCGGCGTCCATGGCGTTACGCCGGTGCAGGTCGATGTCGGCATGCTTGAGCGTCTGGCCCTGGAAGGTCTTGACCATGGCGAACCCAGCGATGGCGCCAGAGACGACGGCAGCGGTAATGGCGCTGTTCAGCGCCGCCTTGCCAGACTCGACAATGGCCGCGTCGGAGGCCATGACACTGAAATGGCCGCGCAATTGCGCATTGGCGACCCGTGCGATGTTCAAGGCGATGATCGCAGCCACCAACACGTTGGCGTGTTTCTCCCAGGCGCCTGGATCGAAGGCCAGCTCGTTGCGTACTTCGTCGCTGACCATCAGCAACGCCACGCCGAAGTCCTCCCAATCCGATTCCGTGGGTTGATACGCATCGATTGCACGTTCGAGTTCTGCAGCCGAAGGCACGGTGCCGTTGCCGTTCTGGAGCACTTGCCGTGCGGTGATCTTGTCGAATATTGGAGAGTTTGAAAGGGCCTGACCTTTGCGATCTTTCGAAAATTGTTCTTGGGCGATTAACTCGCTCAACCCTGCGTCATTAGTCCGATCGTGTTCAATGACGGTGGGAGTGCCCCTGTTCGCCGCGACGATAGCGCTCATTAGAAATACCTTTCAAGAATGATGTTAGACATGCCGGACCATCTGCAAACTGACCGAGTGGCTGCGTTGCATATCGGCAAACAAATGCTCGATTTGCCGAGTTCGCTCCTGCATCGCCTGCCCATAGTTCTCGACCACCTGAGTCAGGTAGCCGCTGATTTCCTCGCTGATGGCCATGCGTACCCGCACGTCGGCCAAGTGCACGGCCGCCTGGGCCTGGTGCTGGCCGCTCTTGATCTGCAACCCGCCCTGCACCGCGACATTGCCGAACTCGGTGACGGCCTGGGCGATTTCCAGGTTCGCGGCGTAACGCGCCAGCGTGACCGGATCGGCGCCGTTGGTGATGAAACCGCGCAATTGAGAAAGCATTTGGGTCAGCGTGTTGCCGACCGAGGTTGCCATTTGCTTCATCGCTTGCATCGCGGCGGGCGCGGCCTGGGCGACCACCGACGCCAGTTTCGAGGCGACGGCGCTGACCATCGGCCCAATGACTTGCACCCCGACCACGGCCACCAACGCGACGGCCGCCAGCGTCGAAACGATGCCCTGGATCATGCCGGCGATTTGCGCGATT
>NZ_JBHFJB010000080.1:0-443 GCF_057334555.1 Pseudomonas sp. AGC41 | reverse complement strand
GCCATCAAGGCGTGCCAGCGGTTCATAGCTGCCCGGATCGGCATACACATACAGGCTGGGCCTGCCGTCTTGCACTTCTTCAAGCAGGCGCAAGCCTTGCCAGTGGAACAGGGTGCGATTACTGGGTTCGCTGGCGTCGTCGTCGTACACCAGCTTGCTGATCCGCCGGCCCAGCGGGTCGTAGCCAAACACCACCCGTTGGCGCAGGGCACCGTTCTGTTGATGCACGCCGATCAGTCTGTGTTCCGCGTCGTATTCGAAACGCTGGATTCGGCTGCTGCCGATGCGCTTTTCGCTCAGCCGCCCAAAACGGTCATAGCGATAACGTTTGTCCTGATACACATGCACCCGGTTGTGCTTGATCAGGCCGTTGACCCGGTAGCCGTCGAACAGGTTACCGGCCGGGTCGTAGTTGAGGCTTTCGATATGCTGGCCCTGCTCCC
>NZ_JBHFJB010000079.1:0-606 GCF_057334555.1 Pseudomonas sp. AGC41 | reverse complement strand
GCGGTGTAAACCACGGTGCCGCCTTCGCCAACCGTCGAAGTTGCGGTGAGCGAAACAGTGCTGGTGTCGAGGGTATCGTTCACGTCGGTGACGACGGGTGCAGTGTTAGGCACCAGATTCTCAAAGTTACCGCCAACTGCCGTGTCGATGCTGACTTCAACCTTACCGGCGTCTTTGTAAACGTCATCTTTCGGTGCATCAACAGTCACGGTGCCAGTGGTGGCACCAGCGGCGATATTGATCACCGCGCCGTTGCTCAGGGTGATGGTCACAGGCGAGCCGGCGGCGTTGGTCAGGGTAGCGGTGTAAACAATCGAACCGCCTTCAGCGACAGTATCAGTGGCGGACAGGGTCAGACCGGTAGTGTCCTGGGTATCGGTCACTGCGGTGTCCGCAGGCTTACCATCGATTTCCAGGTTTTCGTAGTTGCCGCCCTTAGCGTCGTCGATCTTGACGCTCAGGTTGCTTCCGCCCGCCAACGCATCGTTAGGCGCGGTGAAGTTCACTGAGCCAGAGCTTGCGCCGACTGGGATAGTGATGCTTTGACCATTCGACAGCGTGACGACCAGCGGAGCGCCGGTGACCGGAGCATTCACCGAAGCGGTG
>NZ_JBHFJB010000078.1:0-501 GCF_057334555.1 Pseudomonas sp. AGC41 | reverse complement strand
CTTCCGTCATGAACAGGGTCGCCATGTGCTGGTGCTGGCCGACGCCTACGGCGCCCATACCCAAGCGCCCGGCTACGGCTCGGTGCCGTACTACCCGAAGAACGAGCAGCAGCGCGAGCGCGATCATATCCACGACTGGCACTTGGCTCAGGAAGTCCAGCCAGGTTCGCTGGAGCTCAACGACTACGATTTCCAGCGCCCGAGTGCACACATTGATGTGCGTGCAGCCATGCCGCGCCCGCACACCGCTGGCGACTACCCGCTTTACGACTACCCCGGCACGTACGTACAAAGTTCGGACGGCGAACACTACGCCCGCAACCGCATCGAAGCCTTGCAGACCCTGCACGAACAGGTCGAGCTGGCGGGCAATGCCAGGGGCCTGGGCTCGGGGCATCTGTTCAGCCTGACCGGCTTCAGCCGCCAGGACCAGAACCGCGAATACCTGATCGTCGGCGCGCGTTATTACCTTTCCCAGGAAAGTGGCGAGAGCGGCGTCGG
>NZ_JBHFJB010000077.1:0-753 GCF_057334555.1 Pseudomonas sp. AGC41 | reverse complement strand
GGCGTAGCCGATCAGGCGGTCGTACAGGTCCCAGGTGAACTGGGATTTTTTACCGTTGTGCAGACGCTCCTTGAGGTTGCCACGCTCGTCGTAGCTGTAGTGAGTGCCGACGTAGTCACGCAGCAGGTTGTCCAGCAGTTTGTTCGGGACATATTGATTGGGACGGCGCGGTGCCTGCGGGTCCAGCAGGTTGCTGGCTGGGTCAAAGGCGAAGGTCTCTTCGCCGCTGATGGTCTGGGCTGAGAGCAGTCGTCCAAGTGGATCGTAACGGTAGCTCAGTGCACCGCGCCGGGTGTCGTCGATGCGGGTCAGTTGACCGGCTGCGTCGTGCCGGTAGTTGCGCACGACCAGACGTTGGGTATCGCCGCGTTTTCCCAGTGCCTGTTCCTGTAGTTGACCGTTGGGCGTCCAGGCTTGCCGTTGTTGCAGGCCGTTGCCCTGGTCGCGGGCGATCTCTCGGTGCAGGTTGTCGCGATGATAACTCAGTAACTCTTGGTCATCGACTTTTAGCACCAATAAATGACCGCTGCCGTAAGTTAGCCAACTGACCCGATGCCCATCCGGGCGAGTGGTGGCGATACGCTGGTTGAGGGCATCGTACTCATGCTTCCAGATCGCCACATGCGGTTCCTGCAGGTAGCGCAAGTATTGATGCTCGCGGGTGTTGTTGCCCGCACGGTCGTAGAACCATTGCAGTTTGCAGGCGGCGTTTTCCGCCAGCAGCAGATTGCCATTGCCGTCATAGGCGAAGGT
>NZ_JBHFJB010000076.1:0-714 GCF_057334555.1 Pseudomonas sp. AGC41 | reverse complement strand
CGGGCGAAAGCGGCGCAGGCTTTTCTGATTTCTGCGGCGATTTTTGTGAGCAGTTCGCTGAGACGCGCTTGGATGGCGTTGGCAAAATCCTCCAGGGCGCCGCGAGTTTTGTCGTTAAGGTTCTCTTCCAATGCACTGAGCATGGCCGTCGAAATGGCGGGTAGACCATTGCGCCTGACCGCTGAAAGCGTGGTGCGCACCGCCAGCCGTGCCGGGCCGACACCGGGAAAGGAGATCAGGCCGACGACGTTGACGCCAAAGCTGACCCAGGTCAGGAAGTCATTCTGGTCACCGTCGATCAGGGTGAGCAGGTCGCCGATGGCATCAATGGCGGCGAAAACGGTGCCGACACCCGGAATTACCGAACCTGCGGTCTGTACGGCATTCCAGCCAATGGCGTCGTTGGTGAGTGTGCGCAGCCATTGATCAAGCTTTTCTTTTCCCGCATCAATGTCATTTATTGATGTGGTATTGAGCGGGGCGGTGGCTGACTGGGGTGGGCGCGCAGCCGCGGCAGTCATTGTGTTTTCTCCGAGAGCTTGCGTGGCAATCCGAGCCTCTCGGCGTTTTTCACAAGTGACTGAGGTAACTGGGAGGCAAGCGCGGTCGCAGCGTCTGGCATTGGTACGGCCTTTTTCAGCAGGTCGGTAGCCAGGCTCGTTGGTATTTGTTTGGTGGCGTTGAGCACCTTGTCCAGCAGTGCTTGTGCCGGCA
>NZ_JBHFJB010000075.1:0-868 GCF_057334555.1 Pseudomonas sp. AGC41 | reverse complement strand
TCGCCACAAGGGCAATGCTGGACGCTACCAACCCCGCCCTGAATTCACCCAGAAATTCACTGACAGCGAAGTGGACACCGATTCCACCTGATGAAACCAGCCCTCCGGCAAAAACAGCAAATCCCCAGCCTCCAGCGTCACCCGCAGGAATGTCACGTCGCGGGCGTGGGGGAAACGCTCGTAATCCGGCGCGTCCGGGTTGAAGTCGCAACCGTCCAGTCCACCCTGGGGCGCGGTCGACCAGGTGCCCAGGGCCTCGCGGTGGTGGGGGGCGGCGAGGGTGAAGGTTTTCTGGCCCCAGACCTGGGCGAACAGGTTGTCGGTGTCGTCGCGGTGCAGCGGTGTGAGGGTGCCCTTGGGGCCGATCCAGATGCGCGGCGGAATGAACAGCGACGGATCGAAATAGGGCGGGTATTTGATCAGCTCCATCAACTGCGCCGGCAAGATATTGTTGCCCATGTAGGCTGGCGGTTCGCCGTCCGCACCCTTGGCGGTCGGGTTGTCGAGGGACTCGATGAAGTCGGCCATGGAGGTCGAGCGGAAATCCCGCTCCGTGGAAAAGGTTTTTTTTACATAGTCGCCGTGGCGGGTGATGCCTTGCAGCTGGGCAAAATGAACCAGGGATTCTTCCCGGCTGAGCTTGAACAAGGGCCAGTCCTGCAGCGCATCGCTGATCACCAGCGGAATGCCATGGGGCAGGTAGCGTGTCTGGAAATCCCTCACCGACAGTTCGCTTCTCGGCCGCCGCTCGACGCTGCGTTGGGCGGGCAGGCTCGCGGTGAGGGTTTCGCTGAAGCGCGGCGGGGTCGGGTAGCGTTTGTTCATGTCGACCTTTTCCGCCGGGCGGCTGCCATTGCGGGCGTGATCG
>NZ_JBHFJB010000074.1:18742-22657 GCF_057334555.1 Pseudomonas sp. AGC41 | reverse complement strand
GCAGATCCAAATGTGGGAGCGAGCCTGCTCGCGAAGAGGCCGGCACATTCGACAATCAAGCCCGAGGCAAGCGCATCCCCTGCACATTCAGACAATCGCGCTGATTGCGCGCCAACATTTCCACCGTCAACTGATAAGCCTGGTCCGCCGCGTCCTTGAGCAATTGCCAATCTTCCAAACCAATCAATTCATGCAACACCAGCTCATCCGCGCGCCGGATCAACGTGTCGTAATAATCCTCGGGAAAGTCCAGGCGATACGTATCGTCTTCCAGCAACAGCCGCCAGGCTTTCAATTCCATCTCAAGGTCGGTTTCACTCACGGGCGGGTGTCCTTCGAAAGTTTGAGCCAAGGGCTCCACCGCGGGAAAACCGGGGCGGAGCCAGCTGTGAAACAAGCCTCAACTCACTTGCGCGAGCAGGTCTTGCCTGATGAAGTCGCGCACCGTGGCCAGGTGCGTTTCCTCCTGTTCCAGGGCATGGCCGAAGCGCTTGGCGATCAGCGGGTGACCGCCCTTCTTCGCCAGCTCGATCAGCAACTCCCAGGCAGCGTTGTCTTCCAGCTCGATGGTCAGGATCGCACTCATCGACTGGGAAACGGTGGTGCGCGGGTCGGTCAATACTTGCAGCACGCCCATGGCCTTGACGCCCGCCACGTCGGCGCATGGCGTCATCGCGGTTGGGTCGCCGCCGAGGGTTTCGATGGCTTCGCGCACGATGTTCATGTGCTCAAGCTCCTCGGCCTGGATCTGCCGCAAGGTCTCCACCAACGCCGGATCGGCCCCTGGCGCGGCCGTGGCCTTGGCGACCATCGCCTCATACAGGCGCACGCCGGTGCGCTCGAAGGCCAAGCGTTCGCCGAGCTTGTCGAGCAGCACTTCCGGCGCCTTGCCGATGGTTTTGTCCAATGCGGTCTTGACCATGCCTTTGACCGAACCCGGTGCCGGTACCGAGCCGATCAGGTCGGCCTCGCGAATGGCGCGCTCGCGTTCTGCCGTGTAGTCGCTCATGTCGCCCGGTACATCCGCCGGAAACAGACGGGTGGCTTCCAGTTGGCGAGCGGTGTCTTCGGGAGACATCTGGACGCCGGTACGATTCATGCCGATGGTGACTTGGCGTTCGCTCATTGCTGTTCTCCCACTGGGTTGAGTTCGGTGCCGGGCTTGAAGGTGTAGCCGGCCGAGACGATGTTGGCAGGCACGCCTTCGCTGTTGAGCTGGGCGCGGTAGTCGAGGGAAGCGTGGCCTTCGCGTTCCTTGGGCACGTAGTCGATGCCGTGGGCGCGCAGGTCCACTTCGCGGGACAGCGTCTCACGGACGAAATCGCGCTGGCTCTTGAACTCGATCATGCGCGGCAACTGACCGCTGAGCACTTCGGCGGGGTCGCGTCGCTCGTACTTCTTGAACAATTCGCAAGCCAGGTTCAAGTGCCCCAGCTCGTAGTCGACGAAGCGTTCCCACATGGCCTTGATCCGTGGATTTTCTTCCTGCTCGGCGCAACTGGCGTAGGTGTAGACCTCCATCGCTTCATGCACCAGCCACTTCTCCATGAAGGTTTCGCTGGGGTCCTGCAACGAGCCGTACTGGGTGACATGCTGCTCTTCCACCGAAGCAATCTCGGCATACAACGCCCGCGCCACCGGGTCGGCAAACAGCGGGCCGATGTTCATGTAGTAATCGTGGGTCTGGTATTCCGCACCGGTGATCAGCGCCGCATGGATCTTGGTGATCAGCGCGGCGTTCTCCTTCTTGTAGTTGTCGCGCAGGTCATCACCGGGGGCACGGTGGTGCTCGCTGGTGGGCCGGCCGGGCACGATGTCCGTGTAGCCTTGCAAGATGTTGTTGGCGTCTTTGCCTTCCAATCGATCAAGCATGGCCGAGTATCGATAGAGGTGGTCGAAATCTTCCAGCAGGCCGAAACGATAGGTCTGCGCCTGATAAGGGTCGGGCTCGTTCTGGGCGACGGCGGCAGTCACTTCGATGGCGACCTGTTCGTAGGCCACGGTGGTTTCAAGCGGCGAATGATCAGCCGACAGCAGCCAGTTTATCGCGGTCATCTGATGCTGCTCGGCGCGCCTTACCTGGGCCAGGGGCAGTTGCAATTCCTTGTGGAAACGCGCGCCGAAATGCTTGAGGCGCAGCGCGTCGGATTCGACGCCGTTCATCAGGATCACCCGCACTCGCGTGAACGCATCGTCATCCAGTTTGCTGATGGGTTTGCCGGCCAGGTCACGCCAGGTAAACGTCTGCTTGTCCAGCGGCGTCCCTTTGTTATCCAGCAGGTTGTCGATTTTGGTCATGGGTCATTTCTCCTTCATCAGAGGCCTCGCGATACGCCGTCGATGCAACAGCAGCGGGGACAAAACGAACGACCTTGGGAAATTGCGCGGCTCTCCGTGCAGACGATGAGCGGTCGTATAAGTGGATGAAATGCCGCTTGATTTTCCGCTCATCCGGTGACGATAAGGATTTTCGAACCAAGCTTTGGCGCGCCGGCTCGGAGCTACATAACACCGCCGCAACCGACTGAAGACGACTGGTTTTTCGCGGCTTCAACGGCGGGTTGTAGTCAATATCTGCCTGGAGTTTTCGCGATGTGTGAATGTTTCGTTCAGCCTGTCTCTTCCAAGGATTCCCTGGCGTTTTTTGCCCAGCGCGAGCCCTTCGGTGCCAACTCATCAAGCTTGTCCGCCGACAGTCTCCACGCCGCCGCGGCACCCGCGCTGCATGAGCGACAAAGCGTAATCAAGCCGAACATGCAGGTCAGCGCCATACGCAACCGTGGCGGGCGGCTGGAGTGCATCAAGGTGCGTTGGGGGTGGTCGCCCGTCTGGTCGATGGGCACGATGCCGCCGCTGACCCACCTGCCCTTGCACTTGGTGATGCGCTCCAAGGTGTTCGACCGGATCAAGCGCGACGGGCGCGTCCTGGTGGCGGTGGATGGCTGGTACGAAGCCGCCGCGGAAACTGGCGCGCACACCCAGGCCAAGCGCCTGAGCTATACGACGTCGCGGCAATCCTCACCGATCTTCCTCGCCGCCCTGGCCCAGGCCAGTGAAACGCCCAACGGCTGTGACGGGCTGGCCCTGGTGACCTACGGCGACATGGTCAACCAACAGCAGCGACTGCTGGCCTTCACCGGCGAGAATGCCCTCGAATGGTTGCGCCCTGAGCTGGATTGGGAACAGGCCCGCGACATGGCCGCCCACGTAGCGGTCGCCGAACCGCAACTGGAGCACGTGCTGACCGCCAAGCGAATGGTCCAGGGCCGACGGTGACGGGGGTTCGAACCAGCGGAGTGGCTGACAGCCCGAAGATCGGCGTTAAACTGGCAGGCCAGTCGTATTGAAGCGACTGGCCTCCTTTCTTTTCGAGCACGAGACTTCCATGGCGAACCAAGACATCACGTTCACCCCCGACCCGGACGCAGAATCCATCTCCTCCGACGTCGCCGGTTTCGGCGGCTTGCTGGTTTCCACCCAGATCCCGACCCGCGCCGACGGCAGCCTGGAGCTGGGCGACATCACGGCGCAGAGCGAGTGCACGTTGCAGGCGCTCAAGACCGCCCTCGAACGCGCCGGCAGCTCCATGGACCGCGTGTTGCACTTGACCATCTACCTGACCGACATGGCCGATCGCGCGGCTTTCAATGAAGTCTACAAACGCTTCTTCGCCAAGCCCTGGCCGGTGCGCGCCGCGGTGGGCGTGGCGGCGCTGGCGGTGGACGGCATGAAAGTGGAAGTGACAGCGATGGCGGCGAAGGGCTGAGCAATACACGGTTCCAAGAGGCTTGACTCACTTGTGGCGAGGGGATTTAGCGAAACGTCGCACCGCCCCGCTGGACTGCGCAGCAGGCCCAAATCCTGCCACCTCGGTGCGTCAGGTTGGTCTCCATAGACCTTTTTGGGGCTGCTTCG
>NZ_JBHFJB010000074.1:17968-18696 GCF_057334555.1 Pseudomonas sp. AGC41 | reverse complement strand
CCCAACGGGGATAAATCCCCTCGCCACAAGGTGTTCTGTAGCCGGTTTTTTTCCAGTCCCATGGGGCTGTGTTTATTCAGTTGTAGGATCCTTCGGGTTTGGGCTACGTCGTCTTGCGCCGTTGCCTACGACTACGCCAGAATCCGCCGGCTTGTGCGTCTTGAGGGCGGGCTTTACTGTTGCTCGGTCGCTGAAAATCAGCGATCGGGTTTGGTAGCCCGGTTTTCCATGTGACGCACAGCTTCACTTTCTGCGAATGCCCTTCAGCATTTGCATAATGGTGGCCATGCGTAGGGCGTCTTCGGGCGCGCCGGTGTTCATGTGGACCGGTCTACCAACCTTCGTATGGCCGCCACCCTTCGTTTGGTAGCGAGGGGTCATGGCTTCTCTAAATTCCACATGAGACTCCATCTATGTTCAAAGCAACCCCAAACCCGCCAGACACCGAACCCACCCAACTCTTCACCGTCATCAACGGCATCGAAACCGAAGCCCTGCTCGCCAACCTCAGCGAAACCCTCGCCTCGGCCAATGCCATGGTCACCGACCTGGCCTTCGACCTGGACGGCTCGCGACGCCACATTGCCCTGGGCATCCAGCAACTGATCGAACTGAGCGGGCTGCTGGCGAACCGCGCGCTGGATAACGTCGAAGCCCGCTAGCCGCCGTTACACAGCCCCCTGTGGGGGGGGGGCGGGCTCCCGCTGGCCTGCGCAGCAGGCCCAAGC
>NZ_JBHFJB010000074.1:15959-17907 GCF_057334555.1 Pseudomonas sp. AGC41 | reverse complement strand
CCCCCCCCCCCCCCCCCCCCCCCCCCCCCCCCCCCCCCCCCCCCACGGGGGGTTGGCAGGCAATCGCTTACCAAATCCCCGCCTATACTTCTCTGCCAATCCCCCCGGGGCCTGCACTTCCAACAATAAAAAGCAGAGGTGGAACATGGTCTGGCAACAAGTCTACGATCCCTTCGGTAATGCGGTGCTGTCGACGCTCCTGGCGGCGGTTCCGGTGGTGGTGATGCTGGCGGCCCTGGCGTTCTTTCATGTCAAGGCGCACCTGGCGGCGTTGTACGCCCTGGCCTCGGCGTTGCTCATCGCGATTTTCGCCTTTGGCATGCCCGCCGACATGGCCGGTTCGGCGGCCCTTTATGGTGCGGCCAACGGCCTGCTGCCGATTGGCTGGATCGTGCTCAACATCATCTTCCTGCACCGGCTGACCACCGAGAACGGTTCGTTCAAGGTCCTGCAGGATTCCCTGGCGCGCATCACCGACGACCGGCGCCTGCAATTGCTGCTGATCGCCTTCTGTTTCGGCGCCTTCTTCGAGGGCGCGGCGGGCTTCGGCACGCCGGTGGCGGTGACCGGGGCGATCCTGATCGGGCTGGGCTTTTCGCCCCTCGCCGCCTCGGGCCTGGCGCTGATCGCCAACACCGCGCCAGTGGCGTTCGGCGCCCTGGGCACACCGATCATCACGCTCGCCAAGGTCACCGGGCTGGATGAAATGGAGCTGTCGATGATGGTCGGTCGGCAGTTGCCGTTTTTCTCGGTGATCGTGCCGTTCTGGCTGATCTGGGCGTTCGCCGGCTGGCGCAAGATGCTCGAAGTCTGGCCGGCGATCCTCGTGGCCGGCGTCAGCTTCGCCATCCCGCAGTTCCTGGTCTCGAACTACCACGGCCCGATGCTGGTGGACGTGATTGCCGCGCTGATTTCCATGGCGTGCCTGACCGGTTTCCTCAAGGTCTGGAAACCGGCCACGGTGCATACCTCGGCGGCGTTGTCAGACCGCCATGATGATTCGAAGATCGACCCCAGCGAGCAACAGACGCCGGTGGCCAGCGGCGCCTTCGCCAGCGACAACCGCCCCGCCGTGCTGCGGGCGTGGATGCCCTGGATCATCCTCACGGTCTTCGTGTTTGCCTGGGGCACCCAGGGCTTCAAGAATCTGTTCGACACCCGCCCGGCCATCGACCCGCAGACCCAATCGGCCAGGCTCGATCCCCAGGGCAAGCCAATGCGCGAGGCGAATCCGATCTTCTCGCCGCTGCTGACCTTCGGCACCATCCACCAGCAAATCGAAAAGGTCCCGCCGGTGGTGCCCCAGCCGAAAACCGAGGAAGCGGTCTACAAATTCAACTGGTTCACCGCCACCGGCAGCGGCATCTTCCTGGCAGCCATCCTCGGCGGCTTGCTGATGGGCTATTCGATCCCGCAACTGGCGCGCCAATACCTGCGAACGCTGTGGGTGGTGCGCTATTCGCTGATCACTATTGTCGCCATGTTGGCGTTGGGCTTTCTCACCCGCTATTCGGGCCTGGATGCGACCATGGGCCTGGCGTTCGCCGCGACCGGCATCTTCTATCCGATGTTCGGCACGCTGTTGGGCTGGCTCGGCGTGGCGCTGACCGGTTCGGACACGGCGTCCAACGTGCTGTTCGGCGGTTTGCAACGGGTCACGGCAGAGCAGTTGGGAATCAGCCCGGTGTTGATGGCCGCCGCCAACAGTTCCGGCGGGGTGATGGGCAAGATGGTCGACGCCCAGTCGATCGTGGTCGCCTCCACCGCGACCCGCTGGTACGGCCACGAAGGGGAAATCCTGCGCTATGTGTTTTTCCACTCGGTGGTGCTGGCGATTCTGGTGGGCGGGCTGGTGACGTTGCAGGCGTATGTCGAGCCTTTCAGTCACATGGTGGTGGGAGGACGTTGAATGGAGAAAGGCTCTTGTGGCGGGGGGGGGGCTCCCGCT
>NZ_JBHFJB010000074.1:13173-15939 GCF_057334555.1 Pseudomonas sp. AGC41 | reverse complement strand
CCCGCTGGGCCGGTCCGACGCCTCGGGCGTAGCGGCCCTTGTTTTTGCGATTGCTCCCCCCCCCCCCCCCCCCCCCCCCCCCCCCCCCCCCGGGTCTGCGTACTGACCTGGTCGGTGTTACTGAACGTTCTTCAGCTTGACCACATCACCGGACACCGAAGTGGTATAGCCGGTCAGGACCCAGGCCCAGAACCAGTTTTCCTGGACTTGGGTGTTGATCATGGCGTCGCCGCCCTTGGCCTTGATCGCTGCGGTCTGGGCGCGCACGAAACGGTTGTTCTGGCGGATCGGGATCACGCCGAACAGCAACAGGCCGGTGGCCTTGGCTTCACTGTGGCCAACCACGGTGTATTGGCTGCTGTCGTATTGCTGGGTTTTCATCGGGGTGCCGGTGCAACCCGCCAAGGCCAGGCCGAACAGTGCGCAGGCGACAACTTTGCTGAATTGTTTCATTTGATGCTCCATGGGAAAACGCCCGGGATCCGTCTCTCGGGCGGCGCGTACTCTAACCGATCAGCAACAAAAAGACACAACGTCATCGCCCCCAAGTTACGGGCCTGAAAGGCTCATCGCAGAGCCATCCGTCAGCTGGGCCTCCAGCGAAGCAGACTCGCGTCGATAGCATGAAAACTGCGCCACGGAAGGCAATTCATTGTCTTGACGACCGCCAGATACGGCCGGTCCCGTTGGAGGGTTTCATCATGATTGACGTGACTGTCTGGAGCGTTACGCTGCCGGTGCAAACGCCCGCGCAGGTCGTGGCGACCAAAGCCATGCCGAGTTTGAACAACAAGTATTTCGACAATAACGGCCAGAGAATCATCTTCTGGGCGCCTGTCACCGGCTCCCATACCGGTAACAGCGATTACCCGCGTTCCGAACTGCGGGAAACCAGCACAGACGGAAAACATCGCAACTGGCGCTACAACAGCGGTACCAACACCCTCAAGGGAGAATTGTCGGTGAACCAGGTGCCTTCGGAAGGCCGTGTGGTGGTGGCGCAGATTCACGCCAAGGAGGCGCCGACGCCGCTGTTGAAACTGGTTTACCGCTACGAAAAAGGCGTCGGCAATATCGACGTGGAATACCGCTTCAAGCCCAAGGACAAAAAAAGCCCGGTGATCATGACCGTGCCCAAAGTGCCGCTGAACAAATCGTTCTCGTACACGCTGCAAATGGACAAGCAAGGCCAACTGTCGGTAATGATCGGCAACAATGGCACCCAGGTGAAGCTGGACAAGTCCTGGCAGGGCTACGATTTCTACTTCAAGGCCGGCGTCTACACCTTGGATAACAAGGGCAGCACCAGTGAAGGCGGGAAAGTGACCTACACCAAACTGAGCGCCAGCCACAAGTGACTGGCGTTCTTCCCCCACTCAAGCCTTGGACGGCGTCACCACCGCTTGCCGGCCGCTGAAGGTCAGCAAGAAGCAGACAAATACCAGCAGGGCAAAACCGGCCGGGAACAGCCAGATGCTTTTCCAGTCGTGGCCACCTTCCACCACAAAGTGATCGGTCACCTGCCCCGCCACCCAGAAACCGATCAACATGCCTACTCCGTACGTCGCCAGGGTAATCAGCCCCTGGGCCGAGCTGCGCAGGTGCGCGGGCGCCTTGGCGTCCGTGTAGATCTGCCCCGAGACAAAAAAGAAGTCGTAGCAGATGCCATGCAGCGCAATGCCAGTAAACAGCATGAACGCCAGCCCACCGTTGTCGCCGTAGGCGAACAGCACGTAGCGCAGCGCCCACGCCAGCATGCCCACCAACAGCGCCAGCTTGATACCGAAGCGCTGGATGAACAGCGGCAACAGCAGCATGAACAGCACTTCGGACACCTGCCCGATGGCCATTTTCGCCGTCGGGTTGGTCATGCCGGTTTCCGCCAGGAACGGGTTGGCGTTCTGGTAGTAGAACGCCAACGGAATGCAGATCAGGATCGAGGCGATGAAAAACACCAGGTAGCTGCGGTCCTTGAGCAGGCCTAACGCGTCGAGCCCCAGCGACTGCTTGACGGCGCCAGAGCTCGCCTGCGCCTTGAGCGGCGCGGTGCGCGGCAACGTTAAGCTGTAGAGCCCGAGGAGCAGCGAAGCGATGGCCGCCATCAGGAACGTATTGCGCAGGCCGCCGGCCGAGATCGCCTCGCGTGAGTCCCAGGCGAAGACAAAACTGATCACCACGCCGGCGACGATCCAGCCGACCGTACCCCAGACACGGATACGCGAGAACTCCAGCGCCGGATCGCGCATCTGCCGGAATGCCACGGAATTGACCAGTGCCAGGGTCGGCATGTAGATCACCATGTAGGCCAGCACATACGGATAGAACGCGTTGAAATCCACCGCCGAGTACAGCTGATACAACAACACCGCGCCCACCAGGTGCAGCACCGCCAGGATGCGCTCGGCGTTGAAGTAGCGATCGGCGATCAGGCCGATGACGAACGGCGCAATGATCGCGCCCCAGGATTGGGTGGCGAAGGCCATGCCGATCTGCCCTCCGCTGGCACTCAACGTAGTCGACAGGAACGTGCCGAGGGTGACGAACCAGCCGCCCCAGATAAAGAACTGCAGGAACATCATCACGCTCAGGCGTGCATTCATCGTGGTCATGGTAGTCACCGTTTTATTGTTGTTCTTGTTGAAACAAAGCCGTGCCCTGCTTTTGTGGCCCTGCCCTTGTGGATTGCTGGATTGCTGCTATGGATTGCTGCCATGGATTGCTCTTGTGGCGAGGGAGCTTGCTCCCGCTCGGCTGCGCAGCAGTCGT
>NZ_JBHFJB010000074.1:1128-13153 GCF_057334555.1 Pseudomonas sp. AGC41 | reverse complement strand
GAACAATGTTATGGGGCGGCTTCGCCACCCAGCGGGAGCCCCCCCCCCCCCCCCCCCACGGGGTCAGGTCATTGCTCCGGGGGCAACCCCAGCAACCGCCGATTGGACGCTTCATCCGCCGTGACACCGGCGAAGTCATCGAACGCCTTGCGTGCCCGATTGATCATATGCCGCTGAATGAACGCCGCGCCTTCGGCCGCGCCCTGTTGCGAATCCTTCAGGCAGCATTCCCATTCCAGCACCGCCCAGCCGTCGAAGCCGTACTGGGTCAGCTTGCTGAAGATCGCCTTGAAATCGATCTGCCCATCGCCCAGGGAACGGAACCGGCCAGGGCGATCAACCCAACCCTGGTAGCCTCCATAAACCCCGGAACGGGCATCGGGGCGAAATTCGGCGTCCTTGACGTGGAACATGCGGATACGGTCGTGGTAGCGATCGATGAAGCCCAGGTAGTCCATCTGTTGCAGCAACAGGTGGCTGGGGTCGTAGAGGATCGCCGCCCGTGGATGATGGTCGACGGCTTCGAGAAAACGCTCGAACGAGGCGCCGTCGTGCAGGTCTTCGCCGGGGTGGATCTCGTAGCACAGGTCAACGCCGGCCGCGTCGAAACAGTCGAGGATCGGCAACCAGCGCCGGGCCAGTTCGGCGAACCCTTGCTCGACCAGGCCGGACGGACGTTGCGGCCACGGGTACATATAAGGCCACAGCAACGCACCGGAAAACGTCGCGTGGGCTTTGAGGCCCAGGCGCTGGCTGGCACGGGCGGCGAGTTGCAGTTGCTCGATGGCCCACTCGGTGCGCGCCTCGGGCTGGCCGCGCAGGTGGGCCGGGGCGAAGTCATCGAACAGCGCGTCGAATGCCGGGTGCACCGCCACCAGCTGCCCTTGCAGGTGCGTCGACAACTCGCTGATCTCGACGCCGGCCGATGCGCAGACGGCCTTGAGCTCTTCGCAATAATCCTGGCTCTCGGCGGCCCGGGCCAGGTCGATGTAGCGCGTGCCGAGGGTCGGCAGTTGAATCGCCTGGTAGCCCTGCGACGCGGCCCATCGGGCAATGTCATCAAGGGTGTCGAACGGCGCTTCATCGGACATGAATTGCGCCAGGAAAATCGCTGGCCCGCGCAGGCCGCTCGGTGTTTCGTCGGGGCTGCTCACAACTGCGATGCTCCGGTTTTCAGCGCGGTCCACTTCGCCGCGCCACGGTGATTGATGATCGCGGCCTCGATGAACGCCATGCCGCGCAGGCCGACTTCGATGCCGGGTACGCCAGGCACATCGGGGCCTTCGACGCGTTCGCGGATGGCCCGGGCGAAATCGCCGTAGAGGTTGGCCATCGCTTCCAGATAACCCTCGGGATGCCCGGCGGGCAAACGCATGCGGCGCGTCGCGGCCTCGCACAACCACGGCTGACCGACCCCGCTACGCAGGATGCGCAGGGGTTGATCGAAGGCGCGATGAATCAGGCTCGATGGATGTTCCTGGCGCCACTCCAGGGCGCCTTTGTCGCCGTAGACGCGGATCTTCAGCGGGTTCTCTTCGCCGGTGCAGACCTGGCTGGCCAGCAACACGCCGCTGGCGCCGCGTTGCATCTGGAACAACATCGCCACGTCGTCGTCCAGTTGCCGGCCGGGGACATGAGTGCCCAGCGCGGCGCAGAGCTGTTGGATCGGTTGGTCGGCGACGAACTCCGCCAAAGAAAAAGCATGGGTGCCGATGTCACCGATGCAACCGCCCAACCCGGACTGTGCCGGATCGTCGCGCCACTCGGCCTGTTTGTTGCCTTGCGCGGCGACATCCTGGCTGAGCCAGCCTTGGGGGTACTCGACGAACACTTTGCGCACCTCGCCAATCACGCCCGAACGCACCATCTCCCGGGCCTGCCAGACCATCGGGTAGCCCAGGTAGGTGTGGGCCAGGCCGTAGAGACAACGGCTGCCCTGCAGCACATCCCTGAGCGCGAGCAATTCCTTGAGATTCAATGCCGCAGGCTTCTCGCTGAACACATGGAAACCCGCCGCCAGCGCCTGGCGGGCAATGGGCGCGTGGAGATGGTTGGGGGTGACGATCACCAGCAGTTCCATGCGCTGGTCCAGCGGCAACAGCGCCTCGGCATCGAGCATCTGCTGCCAGTCGTGATAACAGCGGGACGCGGCCAGTCCCAGGGCTTCACCGGTCTGCCGGTTATTCTGCGGGTCACGGCTGAACGCGCCGCACACCAGCTCGAAACCACCGTCCAGGCCCGCGGCCTGACGATGGGCCTGGCCGATGAACGCGCCCTCCCCACCGCCGACGAAGCCCATTCTTATTTTTGGTGCTACAGGTTTCATCGCGATTCTCTTTTGTCCGGACTGATGATGTAACCGGTTACATCATGAGCGGAAATCTAGGCCTGGTTTAGCTTCGTGTCAAACCCTGGAAGATGCCGATGAGCATTTGTCAGGCATCGAACCTGCGGTAAGCTCGCGGCCATGCCTGCGTCTCCAGGCGCTGAATCGAGGTGATCTTGTCGAATATCCGTGAAGTGGCCCGGCTGGCCGGTGTATCCGTGGCCACGGTGTCGAGGGCGTTGAAATCACCCGAACGCGTGCTGCCGGAAACCCGCGACAAGGTCAACGCCGCGGTGGCGCAGGCCGGTTATCGACCGAACCTGATGGCGGTGCAGTTCCGTTCTCGCCGTACCGGCAACTTGGTGATCCTGGTGCCGGCGATCGCCAATACTTTTTTCGCCCGGGTCATCAGCGGTGCCCAACAGGCGGCGCAAGCGGCCGGCTATCGATTGCTGCTGTGCGATACCCAGGGCCGCGAAGCCATCGAGCAGGAATTCGCCGCGCTGGTCTATGCCCACCAGGCCGACGGGGTGATCCAGCTACGCGCCAGTGACCCTTTTTTCACATTGCCGCCCGGCGCCGACGCGTTGCCGCTGGTCAATGCCTGCGAAGTGGTCAAGGACGCGCCCTACCCGACCATCAGCCTGGACAACCGCAGCGCCGCACAGGCCATGACCGAGCACTTGATCAGCCTCGGCCACCGACGCATCGGCATCATCAAGGGGCCGCGCAGCAGCCCGTTGACCCTCGATCGCGTGGCCGGCTATCAGGACGCCTTGCAAGACGCCGGCATCGCCATCGTCCCCGAACTGATCTGCCACGGCGATTTCACCCTCAAGGCCGGTTACGACGGCGTCGGGGCAATGCTCGCCTTGGCCGAACGCCCCAGCGCGCTGTTCTGCGAGAACGATGAAATGGCCATCGGCGCGCTCAAGCGCATCAAGCAGATGGGCCTGCGGGTGCCCGAGGACATTTCCCTGGTGGGTTTTGACGACATCCCGTTCGCCGCCTATTGCGATCCACCGTTGACCACTATTTCCCAACCGGCGGAAACCTTTGGTCACAAAGCCGTAGAAATGCTCATCGCCCTGATCGAGAAAAGACCCATCGCCCAGCGGCACGTGCTGTTGCCGTTCGAGCTGACTGTACGCGGCAGCAGCGCAGCGCCAGGTTCCAGCATGGCCTGACCAGGCACAGCGGAGTTGTCGACTCGCCATCAGGCCCGTTTCGACTACAGTGGAAAGACTCTGCTAAAGCCATAACAAGACGGAGAGTCGCCATGCCAATCAGCAAACGCTTCATTTCCCTGGCCGCCGCCGCAGCCGTGATGGTCACCACCACGGCCTATGCTGCGCCGGCCCACATCAACATTCTGACCGGGGGCACCAGCGGGGTGTATTACCCGATTGGCGTCGGGCTCTCGCAGATCTACAGCAGCGGCATCACGGATTCCAAGACGTCGGTCCAGGCCACCAAGGCTTCGGTGGAAAACCTGAACCTGCTGCAAGCCGGACGCGGGGAGTTGGCGTTTGCCTTGGGCGACTCGGTGGCGGACGCCAGGAATGGGGTGGAAGACGCCGGCTTCAAGGCACCCTTGACCAAGCTGCGGGCCATCGCTGGCGCCTACCCCAACTACATACAAATCGTCGCCAGCGAGGAATCGGGCATCAAGACCCTGGCCGATCTCAAGGGCAAAACCGTTTCGGTCGGCGCGGCGAAATCCGGCACCGAGCTCAACGCACGGGCGATCTTCAAGGCCGCCGGCCTGACCTACAGCGACATGAAGGTGCAATACCTGCCATTCGCCGAGTCGGTGGATCTGATCAAGAACCGCCAGTTGGATGCCACGCTGCAATCTTCCGGCCTGGGCATGGCGGCGATTCGTGACCTGGCGTCGACGATGAAATTGAATTACGTGTCGATTCCCACCGACGTCGTGGCAAAAATTGGTAACCCGGCCTATTTGAGCGCGCAAATCCCGGCCAACACGTACGACGGACAAACTGACGCCGTGCCCACCGTCGCCATCACCAATATCCTGGTGACCCGCGAGGATGTGCCGGACGAAGTGGCCTATCAGATGACCAAGCTGCTCTTCGACAACCTCGATCGCCTGGGCACGTCCCATTCGGCGGCGAAAGACATTTCCCTGAAAAACGCCGCGAAGAACCTGCCGATAGCCCTGCACCCTGGCGCCGAACGCTACTACAAGGAAGTGGGCGCGCTGTAACTCCCGGACTGCAACGGCGCTCGTCGCCGTTGCAGCATTGCGTTTGGCATCCGCACGTCGACGACAGGCAGGCACGTTATGAGTGAAGACCAGCACGGCATCGCCACGGACCCACGGGACTGGCCGAAGACGCTGTTCTATGTAGCGTTGCTGTTTTCCATATTTCAGATCGTCACCGCAGCCTTCTCCCCGGTATCCAGCATCGTGCTGCGGGCGGTGCATGTGGGCTTTTTGCTGTGGGTGGTGTTCTTGAGCTACCCGGCCCACGGCAAGCAACGCCCCTGGCAACCCCTGGCCTGGGCGTTGGGGCTGGCGGGGATGGCGACCGCGCTCTATCAGTGGGTATTCGAGGCCGACCTGATCCAGCGCTCCGGCGACCTGACGAGCGCCGACATGGTCATCGGCATCATCCTGATCGTGCTGGTATTCGAGGCGGCGCGGCGGGTGATGGGCATCGCCTTGCCGATCATCTGCGGCCTGTTCCTCGCCTATGGCCTGTTCGGCGAATACCTGCCGGGCGACCTGGCGCATCGCGGCTACGGCGTGGACCAGATCATCAACCAGTTGGCGTTTGGCACCGAAGGGTTGTACGGCACGCCGACCTACGTATCGGCCACTTATATCTTCCTCTTTATCCTGTTCGGCGCCTTCCTGGAAAAAGCCGGCATGATCAAGCTGTTCACCGATTTCTCCATGGGCCTGTTCGGCCACAAACTCGGCGGTCCGGCAAAAGTTGCGGTGGTGTCGTCGGCCTTGATGGGCACCATCACCGGCTCGGGCATTGCCAACGTAGTGACGACCGGGCAGTTCACCATTCCATTGATGAAACGCTTTGGCTACAAGGCGGCATTTGCTGGCGGCGTGGAAGCCACGTCCAGCATGGGCAGCCAGATCATGCCGCCGGTCATGGGTGCGGTGGCGTTCATCATGGCCGAGACCATCAACGTGCCGTTCGTGGAAATCGCCAAGGCGGCCTTGATACCCGCCTGCCTGTATTTCGGCTCGGTGTTCTGGATGGTGCACCTGGAGGCCAAGCGTTCGAACCTCAGAGGTCTACCCAAGGATCAGTGCCCGAGTGCCTGGGGCGCGGTCAAGGAAAACTGGTACCTGCTGATTCCGCTGGCAGTGCTGGTCTACCTGCTGTTTTCCGGGCGCACTCCGCTGTTCTCCGGCATGGTCGGGCTGGCATTGACGGCCATTGTGATTCTCGGCTCGGCGATCATCCTCAAAGTGTCGAACTACGCCTTGCGCTGCGCATTCTGGATCGCACTGGGGATTCTCTGCGTCGGCTTCTTCCGGCTGGGCATCGGTATCGTCTTCGCGGTGATCGGCGTGCTGGTGGTCGCCTGCTGGTTTATGAAGGGCACGCGGGAAACCCTGGTCATCTGTTTACACGCATTGGTGGATGGCGCCCGCCATGCCGTTCCGGTGGGGATCGCCTGCGCCTTGGTGGGCAGCATCATCGCAATCGTTTCGCTGACCGGCGTAGCGTCCACTTTCGCCGGTTACATCCTCGCCATCGGCAAGGACAACCTGCTGCTGTCGCTGATCCTGACCATGCTTACCTGCCTGGTATTGGGCATGGGCATCCCGACCATCCCCAACTACATCATCACCAGCTCGATCGCCGCGCCAGCCCTGTTGGAACTGGGCGTGCCGCTGATCGTGTCGCACATGTTCGTGTTCTATTTCGGCATCCTCGCCGACCTCACCCCGCCGGTAGCCCTGGCCTGTTTCGCCGCCGCGCCCATCGCCAGGGAGAGTGGCCTGAAGATCAGCTTCTGGGCCGTGCGCATCGCCCTTGCCGGCTTCGTCATTCCGTTCATGACGGTCTACAACCCAGCGCTGATGCTCCAGGGCGACAATCTCTGGATGACGGCGTACATGCTGATCAAGACCTTGCTCGCGGTCGGCCTGTGGGGCATGGCGTCCACCGGTTTCCTGCAACAGAAGATGCCGGTCTGGGAACGGCTGATGTGTTTTGCCGCCGGGGCATTGTTGGTGGTGGCGCTGCCGTTGACCGATGAAATCGGCTTTGTCCTGGGGGCGCTGTTGATCGGGCAGCATCTGTGGCGCGCACGTCGCAGCGGGCAGGCCTTGGCGTGATCGGCTTGTGCCTGGGCCTGTCCGGCGTGGTCTGGGCGCAGCTTGAACTCAGCGAGTTCACCTTGGCGTGGGATCACACCATCGAGAAGATCCGTTGGGAGGAAGACTATCGCGTCACCGAAACGGGCCTGGTCCTGGGCGAAGCCAGGATCAAGGGCAACGGTGCCGGTATGGAAATTCCGGAAAACGCCCGGCTGGAAAACGGCAGTTGGCACTACTATCGGCAACTGCCGCCGCTGCAACCCTTGAAGCTGGGCCGAACGCCCCAGGCCGGTGATTACCAACTGTGTCATGCCGGCCATTGCCAGCCCATGGCGCATTGGCTCGGCCCGCCCACCGCGGAACACCCCTCGGTAGAACTGTGGAGCTGCGAACGGCGCTCGATCACTCAGCGCTGATCGACCGCCACGCCGCCTGCGCCAGTAACTCCCGATGGGCCTTGGGGCTGGTTGGCACTCGCCCCGCCAGCCAGGCGCGGCAATAACTTTCCGACGCGCCGATGATCAGCGAGAACATCAGCTCGGCCGGGTAACGCTTGAGCGCCTCGCCCTGCGCCGCCGCGCTCAGCCACTGCCAGAGTTGGCCGTTGCGCGTGCTGTTGCGGTTGGCGAGTTCGTCCTTGAACGGCCCCTTGGTCACGGCAAAACGCGCGTGATACTGGAAACGCGCCCATTCCGGCTGGCTGTCGACCCAATCGACATAGCTGTAGATCAACGCTTGCACGCCCTGCTCGGCAGTCGTCGCCTCGGCCAGGTATTGCTCGCGCAAGCGCGCCTGGTCGTCCAGAGCAGTGAAGAACAGCGCCGCCACCAAGCCTTCCTTGTTGCCGAAATGGTGGTAGATCGCGCCGACGCTGGTCTGGCATTCGGTGCGGATCATTTCAATGGTGGTCGCCTCGATGCCCTGCTCGTTGAACAGCGCCAGGGCCTTTCTGAAGATATCGCGCTTGAGCTCGGCCCTTCTACCGGGGAAGGCACGTTCGAGTAATTCCGTTGTTTGCATGCTGGGCTTAAACCGGTTCGTTGAAGGATCAGGCAGACGACTGCCCATGACGAAGTGCGCGCAGCTTGACAGATTCGCCGCCAACAGAATACCGTTCCGTCACAGAATATTATTCTGTAACGGAAGATCGTTCCGTAAATCCCTTGTCAGCGAGGCTTCACATGAATCAGGTTCTCGGTATGTTCAACAGCGCAGGTCCCGATGCGTTCAGCAAAATGGCCTGTCAGATGGCACCTTACTTTTCCACCATCAATCCGCTGGTCACGGAGCTGCGCCAGGGCGCGGCGACGGTGCAGGTACCGTTTCGCAAGGAAGTCACCAACCATCTCGGCACCGTGCATGCCATTGCCATGTGCAACGCCGCCGAGTTGGCCGCCGGGATGATGACCAACGTCTCGATTCCGGACGGCGCCCGGTGGATCCCCAAAGGCATGACCGTGGAATACCTGGCCAAGGCCAAGAGCGACGTGACGGCGGTGGCCAACGGCGATGAGGTGGACTGGCAGACCGAAGGCGACAAGATCGTGCCGGTGGATATTCACGACGTGGATGGCAAGAAGGTGTTCACGGCGCGGATCACCATGAATGTGAAGTTGGCTTGAGGTTGGGGAGCTTGCTTTGCGATTGCTGCGCACTGGAGCGCCAGCCCGGTCGAGCGGGAGCAAGCTCCCTCGCCACAGGAGCTTGCTCGCCACGGTTTATTCGCGAGGGCCTGGGTCAGGCGAACGTCGCCCCGCGGGTGTTCACGAACAATGAGTACAACGAGTGGCTGCCGGCCATGAACAGCCGGTTGCCCTCGCGACCGCCGAAGCAGACGTTGGGGCAGCGTTCCGGCAGGGAGATGTGCCCGATGGCCTTGCCCTCGGGATTGAACACCCGCACACCGTCGAGTTTTTCCAGGTCGGCCTTGGGGTCGCCGTTGCCGCCCCAGCCGCACCAGAGGTTGCCGTTCTCATCGCACTTGATGCCGTCGATGGCGGCGTAATCCAAGCCTTCGATATGCTTGCGGCGCTCGCCCAGGGTGCCGTCATCCTTGACCGTGATCGCCCAGACCAGGCGGTTGGGCTTGGCCCTGCCTTCGACCACATAGAGAGTTTTTTCATCCGGGGAAAAGCACAAGCCGTTCGGCCCCGCCAGGTCGTCGATGACGCGGCTGAGCTTGCCGGTTTCACCGTCGATGCGGTACACGGCGTGAGGCTGCTCGGGGGTAACTTTATGCCCTTCATAATTGTTGCCGGTCTGGAATGGCGGGTCGGTGAACCAGATCGAGCCATCCCGTTTGCAGACGATGTCGTTGGGCGAGTTCAACGGTTTGCCGTCGAAACGGTCGGCCAGCACGGTGATCGTGCCGTTGTGTTCGGTGCGGGTGATACGCCGCCCTTCGGTCGACGTGGTCGAGCCTTCACAGACCAGCAACCGCCCCTGGCGATCACGGCACATGCCGTTGGAGAAGTTCGAATTCTCCCGATACACCGACAGCCCACCGGTGACTTCGTCCCAGCGCACGATGCGGTTGTTGGGGATGTCACTGACCAGCAGATACCGACCGTCGCCGATCCACACCGGCCCTTCGGCCCAGCGCAGGCCGCTGGCGAGTTTTTCCACGCTGGCGTTGAAAACACGCAGGTCCATGAAGCTGGGGTCGAGGATATGGACCAGAGGATCCGGATAGCGCTGGCTCAGAGGCTCAGCCTGGGCGAGCCCGGGCAGGTTGCCAAGGGTCGCGGCGGCGGCCGAGACCACCAGGGACTTTTTCAGGAAAATCCGGCGCCCCTGATCGGCGGTTGCAGGTTGCGAAGCATCCATCGTACGTCTCCGTTAATTATTATTGGACGGGGACGTTTGTTTTACCTCGTGATAGGACATCGTACAAGCAAATATCCTCACCTGCCGCTATCACTCGGCGTGGAGGGGGATTCGAACCGTGAACGTGGTGCCTCCACGCGCCTTGGAGTGGACTTCGATAGTCCCCTGGTGGGCCGATACGATCGCCGAGGCGATATAGAGGCCCAGCCCCAGGCCAGCCGTGGGGCCGTATTGCAGGTCGCCGCTGCGCAATTGTCGGATCAACGGATTGAAGATGCTCGCGATGGCCTCTTTCTCGATGGGCTTGCCCTGGTTGTTGATTGCAATGACGGCTTCGTCCCCTTCGCGGCTCAACGATACCGTGATCGGCGCGCCCTCCGCGCCATGCTGCACGGCATTGCCGATCAGGTTGGAAAAAACCTGTTCCATCCGCGCCGGATCGAACAGTCCTTCAAGCGGACCGTGAGGCTCGAAGAGGATGCGGCTTTCCGGATGATAGGCCCGCGCCTCTTCCACCATGCCTTCGCATGCCGCGACCAGGTCGCCGTTGAAGCGCTGCACCGGTATGCCCGCGCCCAGCTGGGTACGGGTGAAGTCCAGCAGGTCGCCGACAATCTTGTTCGCCCGTTTGACGCTGGTGTAGATGCGCGAGGAAATCTTGGTGGCCTTGGCAGGCAGATCGCCGGCGCGCAGGAGCACTTCGGAACTCAGCAGGATTGCGCCCAGCGGGCTGCGCAGATCGTGTCCCAGGATCCCGAGGAAGATATTGCGCGCCGCATCGACCGCGCCGGAATAACTGACCACCGATTCCGCCAGGGCCTGGTCGACGGCTTCATTGAAGTGGATCACATCCGACATCGCCTGCGCCTGGTCCAGCTGCGCATGGGGCATCCATAACATCAGCACGCTGGTGCGCAATGCGCGGTATTCCGAGACCATCTGTTCCACGGTAAAACCGGAGGACTGGCGAATGACGGCGTGGGTTTCCGCCGCGGTTTCGGCTTCCGCCGCCGGAGCTTCGCCCTGGGACTTGGCGATCTGCTCCTCCAGGGTCTGAGAGGTGCGCAGGTCAATGGCGATGGTGCGCAGCATCTGCTCGGCATGGTCGCGCAGCGCTACCGAATCCATACCGATGGAAGCCGGGGTGATGGTCCTGGCGAAATCTTCCCAGGCCTGGAGGATCGGTTCGATGTTGTCGACAATGAAATCAGCCAGGCGCATGGGTTGCTCCGCGGGAAACTCAAGGGGACCGGGTGCCGGAATCAACACAGCGGTCAGCTGTTGTACAGCAAATCGTCGGCGGATGTACGCCAGTCTCTGGATGGGTTGAGCGGTGGAGCTGGCGGCTGCTTGCAGCCGAGCGGGAGCAAGCGCCCTCGCCACGGGGGGCTGCGAATGTCTGGAAGAATGGATCGATAGGCGGGAGCCGGCGCTTGTCTCCCTCTGCTGGATCCGGTACAAATCCCCTTGTTGTACGACAACCTATAACTAAAAAATAAACTACCGAAGCCTCGCTGCTGCGGTGGTACACACCTTTGAGATTGCTGCCATGACCCGCTCCACCGCCGCATCCGATGCTCCTGTGCCCTTCCCCCGGCATATCGCCGTGCTCATCCTGCTCTGCATGGGGTGTGCCTTCGCCGGCAACCACGTCGCCGCGCGGGCGGCGTTCGATGACGGTGCCGGCGTGCTGCTGGCGATCCTGCTGCGCTCGGGCGGGACCTTGCTGGTGCTGGCAGCGATAGTGTTGTGGCAACGGCAAAGCCTGCGCCTGCCTGCCGGGGCCTGGCGTTGGCAGTTGGTGTTGGGCCTGCTGATCGGCGCCCAGAGCCTGTGCCTGTATTCGGCCGTGGCGCGGGTGCCGGTGGCGCTGGCGCTGTTGGTCGGTAACGTGTTCCCGATCCTGTTGGCGCTGCTGACCTGGGCCCTCGGCGGGCCGCGCCCCACCGCCCGCACGGCGATATTGATGGGGATGATCCTGGTGGGCCTGGTGTTCGTGCTGGAAGTGCCGGCGCGGTTATCGTCGCAGGCGGACGTAGGCCCGCAATGGCTATTGGGGGTTGGCCTGGCATTCTGCGCCGCGTGCGTGTTCGCTTGCGCATTGTGGATCACCGATCACAAGCTGTCCCAGGTGCGCGGCTCGGTGCGCAGCCTGCTGACAATTTTCATTGTGTTCAGCAGCGTCAACCTCGCGGGCCTGACCGGCGCCCTGCCCGGCGGCCTCGACCTGCCCGCCAGCAGCACCGGCTGGCTCGCACTCGCCACCCTGGTGGTGCTTTACGGCACCGGGTTCATCGTGTTGTTCATGTGCGTGCCACGCCTGGACATGCCACGCAATGCCCCGGTGATGAACATCGAACCGCTGGCGACCCTGCTGATCGGCTGGCTGGTGCTGGACCAGATGCTCAACCCGGGCCAGGTGCTCGGCGGCGCGATCGTGGTGACGGGCATTGTGTTGCTGACCTGGCGCAAGGCTGAGCGGGTCAAGGCGCCGGTGGCTGCACGCAATTGAACTGACTGAACGCTCTTTTGTGGGGGGGGGGGGGGGGGGGGGG
>NZ_JBHFJB010000074.1:0-1102 GCF_057334555.1 Pseudomonas sp. AGC41 | reverse complement strand
CCCCCCCCCCCCCCCCCCCCCCCCCCCACAAAAGCATTGTGCGGTCAGGCGTTTATGTCTGGGTGCGCCGGAAACCAGTTTCAAAAGCCACAGTCCTAGCCCAGCCCTGAACGAAGCGTTTCGGGCTGATTGGCGCCGTCTCCCGGCGCTCCGGCAATTCCCTTCCAGAGCTGTCCATCCATGCGCCACCTCGTTCGCTCTCGCCGTTTTGCTGCGCTGTGCCTCACGATCCTGTTTCCGTTGTTCCCCAGCCCGGCCCATGCCCGAGGCGAAGGACAACTGGTGAGTGCCATCAACGACTACCGCAGCCAGCCCCACCGCTGTGAATGGCAAACGGTGCGTGCTGCCCAACCTTTGGTATTGCGCTCCAACCTGGCGTTGCCGATCGGCTTCAGCGGTGGCTTGCGCGAAACCCTGAGCAGATCCGGCTATCAGGCCCGGTCAGTGCGCAGCATTCGCCTGACCGATGCGCGGGACGCCGAAGAAGCGTTCGAGCGGCTGGCGGACGAGCATTGCGCAGCGCTACTGGACAGCCAGTACGCCGACATTGGCATCAATCGGGTCGGGGATGAATGGCGCGTAGTGCTCGCACAACCCATGGGCGGAACGCGGATCAGCGACACGCGTGACATCGGCGCGCCGGACAAAACGCTGCTGGCCCAGGTCAATGCCGCCAGGGCCAAGCCCCGCATGTGCGGCCGCCAGCGCTTTGCGGCGGCTCGGCCGCTGAGCTGGAACGCCGCGCTGGGAAGCGCTGCCCAGGGCCACAGTCGGTCAATGGCCCGCGGCAACTATTTTGCCCATCGCGACCCGGACGGTCGCTCCACATCCGAGCGGGCCAGGAGCGCCGGTTTTCGCGGACGCAAACTCGGCGAGAACATTGCCGCCGGACAACGTTCGCCAAGCCAGGCCATGCACGACTGGCTCGCCAGCCCCGGGCATTGCGCCAACCTGATGAACCCGATGTTCACCCAGGTCGGTGCGGCGTCCGCCAGCGACGCCCGCAGTGACGCGGGCGTGTACTGGACGATGGTGCTTGGCGCGCCGTGAGGTAACGGACGGGTGTCCCGTGGCGAGGGAGCTTGCTCCCGCTGGCCTGCGC
>NZ_JBHFJB010000073.1:0-1502 GCF_057334555.1 Pseudomonas sp. AGC41 | reverse complement strand
CCCGGTGTGGCAGCACAAGCCTAAGCCTGTGAGCTTCAGCGCCGTGGCCTGGTACCAGTGCGACCACCTCGGCACGCCGATGGAGCTGACCGACGAACACGGCGATATCGCCTGGGCTGGAGTCTACAAGGCTTGGGGGCTGGCCAAGGAGCAGCGCAGCGACACCGCCAAACGTACCGACATTCGCAATCCGTTGCGCTTTCAGGGCCAGTACTTCGATGTGGAAACCGGGCTGCACTACAACCGCTATCGGTACTATGATCCGCAGGTGGGGCGGTTTATCGGCAAGGATCCGATTGGGTTTGCTGGAGGGCTCAACATCTATGCGTACGGGCTCAATCCGGTGGACTGGATTGACCCTCGCGGATTGTCACCTCAATCTATCGCAAAATCTATTGTCGAGTTAAAGGCTGGTCGTAGCGTGACTGTATGCTCTTATAAAGATGCTGTTGCTGTCCTCTTCGGTGCATTCCCAAATGCGCAAAAAGCCGCAGGTGCGGGTGATAAATCTGCGGAAAAAACATCTAGAGATAAGGCAGCATTTAAGTCAAATCGACAAAATGGATCAGGGCTAGCCTCTTATCATATGGATTTCAAGACAAACCCAACGTCTGGCAACCTATTCGGACACGACTCCCTCCCTGACGGACATCCGCACAAAACAACACCCCACATAAATATCGTCACACCCGAAGGAAACAAGGTAGATATTTTTGTTGATCGCGATTCTAAATGCCGTAACGGAGGGAGAAGAAAAGCATGATCACCCAAAAAGATATAGCGCACTTAGAACAACAAATTAATAACAAAAAATGCATCTGGATTAATGCTGAACACGATAAAAATGGTGAGCTTGAAAAAATTGAATTTTTCCTGCGAAAAACCAATGATGGCTACAAGGTAGGGTTTGACCATTACTTAGATAAATATGAAGACGCCACCGACCTTTACTTTTCGTACATACGGAAAGATTTTTTTGATCTCGCATCCGCGATTGAGTTCTCAATTGAAAATCTTCCCATTACCCTAACGCAACTCTTAAATGCTTAAGCACAACACCCACACCGACTATAGCTAGACCGGTAGAGGCTAACAAACAGCCGTACATATTCACCGCCTTTAATAAGGCCAGAGGAACAAAACAGTGAAATCAATAGTTCGCCTGGGGGACACAACTGACCACGGCGGTTCCGTGATCGAGCACATTGCCAACACCAACCTCAACGGCAAGCCCATGGCCGGCAAAGGCCACATGGTGATGTGCCCCCGATGCAAAGGCCCCTTCCCGATTGCCGAAGGCAGCAGCACCTATTCCGTCAACGGCATTCCCGTGGCGTTGGATGGCATGAAGACCACCTGCGGCGCGACCCTGATCGCCAGCGGCTCACGCGGCTCCGTTCACCGCTGACCGACAACCCCGTTCTTTAACAACCGGACAACACCGGCATTGGCTCGATCGCACCAATACCTATGCCAACTTTAAAACCCGCGACGCCGAAGGC
>NZ_JBHFJB010000072.1:1327-3788 GCF_057334555.1 Pseudomonas sp. AGC41 | reverse complement strand
ACGCGGCGACTCCCAACGCCTGGTCGTGCGCAACTACCGGCACGACGCAGCCGGTCAACTGACCCGCATCGACGACACCCGGCGCGGTGCACTGAGCTACCGCTACGATCCGCTCGGTCGCCTACTCGTCGCACAGACCATCAGCGGCGAAGAGACCTTCGCCTTCGATCCAGCCAGCAACCTGCTGGACCCACAGGCACCGCGCCGTCCCAATCAATATGTCCCGAACAAACTGCTGGACAACCTGCTCCGCGACTACGTCGGCACTCACTACAGCTACGACGAACGCGGCAACCTGAAGGAGCGCCTGCACAACGGCAAGAAATCCGACTTCACCAAGGATCTCCACGACCGCATGACCGGTCCAGAAAACTAAGGTTATTGTCGACCAAGGTAAAAATGGTCCTGCCCAAGCGCGATGTCAGGCAATACGTTTGTTTCCTGCAACTTTTGCCACGTCGGCTGTAAGGCAAATCTGTTTTTTTAGCTACAAGGTCAGATCCATCCAGGCTCATGCAGAATCGCTCGCCTCCCTTTCGCAGAGGCACATCGGATGTTCGCGCCTGCCAACTCGCCACGTTTTACGCTGACATTCGACAGCGGCCCGAATGACTTGCAGGTCCTTGAGTTCAAGGGCACGGAAGCCGTCAGCCAGCCCTATCGCTTTGATCTGGAGCTGGTCAGTGAGCGGCCCGATCTGGTGCTTGAAGATTTATTGCACCGTCAGGCTTATCTGCGCTTCGATCACCAAGGTGGCGGGATACATGGCCAGATCTATAGTGTGGCCCAAGGCGATTCGGGCGAGCGGCTGAGCCGTTATCAGGTCAGTCTGGTGCCTCGCCTGGCCTACTTGCGACATCGCATCAACCAGCGGATTTTCCAGCACCTGAGCGTGCCGGACATCATCGCCCGCGTGTTGAAGGACCACGGTATCCTCGCCGATGACTGCCAGTTCAGTCTTGGCGGGCAATACCCCGAGCGTGAGTACTGCGTGCAGTACAGCGAAAGCGATCTGGTTTTCATCGAGCGGATTTGCGCCGAAGTTGGTATTCACTATCACTTTCGACACAGCCCTGACGGCCATTTGCTGGTGTTTGGCGATGATCAGACAGTGTTCCCGCGCTTGCCCGAATCCACTTTGTATCTGCCCGGCAGCGGCATGGTTGCCACCGAGCCGGTCATCAGGCGTTTGGCTGTGCGGCTCCATACCCACGCCAGCGCTGTGACGTTGCGCGACTACGATTTTCGCAAGCCGGGCCTCTCGTTGCAGGCGGACATCGATAATCAGCAACTTCCCGTCCTTGAGCACTATCGCTACCCAGGTCAGTTCACCGACCGCGACGATGGCCAGCACCTGGCCCGACACGCGCTCCAACGGCAGGCGGCCGCAGGGTGCCTGGCGGAGGGCAGCAGCGATGACAGCGCTTTCGCCAGTGGCTGTTTCATGCATATCAAGGAGCATCCCCAGGCGCAATGGAACGATCTCTGGTTGCTGACGCAGGTTGATCATCACGGTCGCCAGCCGCAGGTACTGGAAGAAACAGCGCTGGTCGGCGCGGCTGAGTTCCAGGGCTACCGCAATAGCTTCCTCGCGACGCCGTGGGAAGTGTTCTTTCGTCCGCCATTGCACCACACGAAGCCGTCGGTCAACGGCTACCAGCCTGCGGTGGTGACCGGCCCGGTGGGCAGCGAGATCCATTGCGACGCGTTCGGGCGGGTCAAGGTGCAACTGGTCTGGGATCGCGACGGTAAGCGTGACGAGCATTCCAGCTGCTGGCTGAGGGTGGCTACCGGTTGGGCACACGATCACTACGGCGGCGTGATGATTCCCCGAGTCGGCATGGAAGTGCTGGTGGGCTTCATGGACGGTGACGTGGACAAGCCGCTGGTGGTGGGCTGCCTGCCGAACGGTGCCAACCCGGTGCCGCTGGACCTGCCGGCGGACCAGACCCGCAGCATATTGCGCAGCCAGAGCAGCCCCGGTGGCGGTGGCTACAACGAGTTGCGCATTGAAGACCGCAAGGGCGCCGAGGAAATCTACCTGCGGGCCCAGCGCAACTGGACCCAGCACGTGTTGCACGACCAGCGCGTGCAGGTCGATCACGAGCGCAGCATCGTGGTCTCCGGCTTGTCGCGGCATGAACTGCAGGATGACGAACAGCGCATCACCGCAGGTCGGCGTCAGGTCGAGGTCCGCCAGGACGATCACCTGCTGGTCACCGGCGATCGGCATATCCGCGTGGCCAACCAGGCCATCAGCGCCGTGGGAGGCTTTCATGTCAGTGCCGGCCGGCAGATCGTGTTGGAGAGTGGTGCCAGCGCGACCATCCAGGCCGGTGGACACTGGATCAATATCGGTCCGGGCGGAATCTTCAGCAGCGTGCCGATCCAGGTCGGTGGTGCGCCCATGGCTGTCATGGGAGCCGAGGTCATCGCACCCGGCGCGGCGGAAAAACTCGCC
>NZ_JBHFJB010000072.1:0-1307 GCF_057334555.1 Pseudomonas sp. AGC41 | reverse complement strand
CGGCGCCGGCCTCGCCCCTTAGCCATGCGCAGATCCTCAGCCTGAAAAGCCCCGCGCCGTTCTGCGAGGAATGCGAGCGCTGCAAGGCGGGCGCCTGCGAACTGTTGGCGTGTTGAGGCCCGTTGTAAGGGGGCCGCTGCGCAACCCAGCGGGAGCAAGCTCCCTCGCCACAGGGGTGGTGGCCGTCGTCCGCTCGGCTGCGAACCCCTGACGTTCGGCACGCTTCAAGGTAAACTCCTCGGCCTTCGCAGGAGCCGCCATGAATTATCGTCACGCCTTCCACGCCGGCAATCACGCCGATGTGTTCAAACACCTGACCTTGACCCGCCTCATTGCCCTGATGTCGCGCAAGGAGCAGCCCTTTGCCTACCTCGACACCCACGCGGGCATCGGGCTGTACGACTTGCAGGGCGACCAGGCCAATCGCACCGGCGAATACCTGGAGGGCATCGCGCGGTTGTGGGGCCAGGATGACCTGTCGCCGCTGACCGCCGAGTACATGAAGGTGCTGCACGAGATGAACCCGGACGGCCAGTTGCGTTATTACCCGGGCTCGCCGGAACTGGCGCGGCGCCTGACCCGGGCGCAGGACCGGGTGCTGCTCAACGAGAAGCATCCCGAAGACGGTGTATTGCTCAAGGACAACATGAAGGGCGACCGACGCGTGGCGGTGCACCTGGGCGAAGGCTGGCATGTGCCGCGGGCTCTGCTGCCGGTGAGCGAGAAGCGCGGACTGATGCTCATCGATCCTCCCTTTGAACAGCTCGACGAGATGCAGCGCTGCGCCGCTTCGCTCAAAGAGGCCATCGGCCGGATGCGCCAGACGGTCGCGGCGATCTGGTACCCGGTGAAGGACCAGCGCATGTTGCGGCGCTTCTACCAGGACCTGGCCGGCACCGGCGCGCCGAAGCTGTTGCGGGTGGAATTGCTGGTGCATCCGCTGGCCACGCCCAACAGCCTGAACGGCTCCGGCCTGGCGATTGCCAATCCGCCGTGGGGGCTTGAGGAAGAATTGCGGGAATTGCTGCCATGGTTGTCCAGGAAGCTCGGGCAAACCCAGGGTGGGTGGCAGATGGATTGGTTGATCGCTGAAAGCTGATTGATGGCGCCTGAAAGGCCGCCTTCGCGAGCAGGCTCGCTCCCACAGGGGAAACGCGGTTTCACCCAAAACCAGGTCGGCTGTCAGGCCGCCTCGCTTAAGACCTTGATGTTGATCTCGGCGCCCCGTTAACCACGCTGGCCGAACGCAGGCATTGCGCAGTGGGCATCCCGGCATGGATGCCGGGATAGCCGCGCTGGGCCAGGGA
>NZ_JBHFJB010000071.1:16247-21047 GCF_057334555.1 Pseudomonas sp. AGC41 | reverse complement strand
CATGCAGCGTCGCGACTTGCTTGAGGATGTCGCCATTACCGGCGCCGGCCAGGTTGAAATAGCTGTGGTTGGTCAGGTTCAGCACGGTCGGTTTGTCGGTGCTGGCCTTGTAGTCGATGCGCAATTCGTTCTGGTCGTTGAGGCTGTAGGTGACGTCGGTCTTCAGGTTGCCGGGAAAGCCCATTTCTCCGTCCGCCGACAGATACGTCAGGGTCACGCCTACCGAGTCCTTGCCGTTGCTCGGCTCGGCCTTCCAGACACGCTTGTCGAAGCCTTGCGGTCCGCCGTGCAGGGAATTGTCCTTGTCGTTCTGCGGCACCTGATAACGCTTGCCATCCAGCTCGAACGCACCGCCGGCCAGACGGTTGCCGAAGCGGCCGATGGTCGCGCCGAAATACACGTTGCCGTTCTTCTGGTAGCCCTGCACATCGTCGAAGCCGAGCACGATGTCGGCAGTCATGCCGTTTTTGTCCGGCACGATCAGTGACTGGAGGATCCCGCCGTAGGTGATGACGGTCGCCTCGACGCCGTGGCTGTTGCGCAGCACGTATTTTTCAACCGGCGTACCGTCGTTGGTCTTGCCGAAGGCAACGCGTTCGTTGGTCAGGCCGGCGGCCTGGGCAGAGGTGGCAATCATCAGAGAGACTCCGAGGGCCGTGAGCAGATGTCTGGATTCAAGCATGGTGTGACCTTCCTTTCCTGTTGTTTTGTTGTTGTTTTTAACGCGGTCGAGTCCGTTACCTGTCGGACAGCGATGAAGGTTTTTCTGTTCAGTAGTCTTTCTATTTGAGGGTTGAGAAAGGATTTATAGCTATAAATCGAGATTTATCAATTAAAAAGTAAGACTAATTGAGTGGAGCGAACCTTGGCCAAACGTGCACTTTCGCGGCCGCTACCGCACTTTTACGGTTTTTGCCGCTCTATCCATGGCCAGGAAACGGCGATTCCCCACCGCTTCCCCATGCCCAGACCGAGATTCGATGGCCGCTGTCTTACATTCCGTGAGGGTCTTGCCACGTCACTGCGGCTTACTGCTGGCGAGCCTGTTGCTGATGCTCAGCGGCGGATGCAGCCATCAGCAAGGCCAGGACATGGTCACCCAGTTCAGCAATGCCAGGCCCCAGGAGTTCTTGCAGACCAGCGTCGACCGTATGGCCACGCTGTCGATGCATGACAACCTGCAGAGCCTTTACCTGCTGATGCACAAGCTCTACCTGCGCAACCCGGAAGAACTGCGCAAATCCGGCTTTCTCGACGTCCGTATCGCCGTCAAGCAAGTGCGCGAGGCGATTGAACAGCAGCAACCCTTGCCGGCCCTGGGCAACAGGAAGGACCTGGCAGCGCTGAGCTATGCGATGAGTCCCGAGTTCCTCGGTGATCGGGTCGGAGCGTTCATCTATGCCATTGGCAGCATGCTGGTGACGGCTCACGGCAACCGTCTCGAGTTCTACATGACCGACACCATCGATCCGCGCTTCGTCAGCAACGCGGCGCGCAACATCGAGAAAGCCACGTGGCTGTTGGGCCAGCGGCAGAACAAGGACGGCACGCCAATGCTGTTCTCCAATGAAATCTCGGAGGAGGGCAGCAACCTGAGCTTTGCCGTGGAGTTCGGGAAGGTCGTCGCGCGCCTCGACCTGCTGACCCAGATGCTGGACGAGCGCTATCGGCGAATCGGCTTGAATTATGCGCAGAGCCTGCTGTTTCTCAATTTCCTGCCTGTCCAGTAGCTGCGGGTGCAAATGGAATAAACATAGATCACATCGATATAGGGAGTTATAAGAAAAATCGCTATGCTCGCGGCCAGATTTTTCATGCGGTCGCGCTGAGACGGGTTTGATGGATTTCGGTAATGTCGGTTTAGTCGTAGCGGGACTGGTGGTCGGTTTCATCGTCGGGATGACCGGCGTCGGCGGCGGCTCGCTGATGACGCCCATCTTGTTGTGGTTCGGCATCAACCCCGCGACGGCGGTGGGGACTGACCTGCTGTACGCAGCCATTACCAAATCCGGCGGCGTCCTGGTCCACGCGAAAAACCGCAATATCGACTGGGCCATCACCGGTTGGCTGACCTTGGGTAGCGTGCCGGCGGTCGGGCTGACCCTGTGGTTTCTCAGCAGCCTTAACAGTTCACCTGACGCGATGAACGCGGTCATCAAGCAAGCCCTGGGCTTTGTGCTGTTCGCCACCGCCCTGGCAATCCTGTTCAAGAAGCGCCTGCTGCAATTTGCCCATGACCGCGCCGGCGGCCATTACAACCCCAGCGGCTCGCGGCTCAACCTGCTGACCGTCATCACCGGCCTGGTGCTGGGCACGATGGTCGCATTGACGTCCATCGGCGCCGGCGCCCTGGGCACCGTCGCGCTGTTCATCCTTTATCCGTTCCTGGTCACCAAGCGCCTGGTCGGCACCGAAATCGCCCATGCCGTGCCGCTGACCCTGGTTGCGGGCCTTGGCCACGCAAGCATGGGTAACATGGACTGGCACATCCTCGGCTTTCTGCTGATTGGTTCGTTGCCGGGCATTTATCTGGGTAGCCACTTGTCGGGACGCATCTCTGACGAACTCCTGCGCCCTTGCCTGGCGGTGATGTTGGCCATGATCGGCTTCAAGCTCGCGTTCTGATTTGGTCGGAGTCATGGCTGCCTCGGCATAGTCATACCTGTAAACCAGGTACTGATGAGGCCTCGATCCATGAACAGCCCAGCCAGAGATCTGCTGCAACGCCTGCGCCGTCGTCGCGCCGAACCACGCACCGACATCGCCGACATCCTGCGCCGTCACGCCGAACCGCTGCCTGCCGAGGACAGCCCCAGCTTTGGCGAAATGTTTGATCGCTTCGCCGACGCCAAGGTCGTGCTGATCGGCGAAGCCAGCCACGGCACCCATGACTTCTACCGCACCCGCGCTGCTATTACCCGGCATCTGATCGAGCGTCACGGCTTCGGCATTGTTGCCGTCGAAGCCGACTGGCCCGACGCCGGGCAAATCGACCGCTGCGTGCGCGACCTGGGGCCTTCGGCCTGGAAACAGCAGGCGTTCGCCCGGTTTCCCAGCTGGATGTGGCGCAACACCGATGTCCAGGACTTTGTCCGTTGGTTGCGCGGCTACAACCTCGGCCAGCCTGACGCTCGCCGCGTGGAGTTTCGCGGCTTGGACGTCTACAGCCTGCGCCACTCCATTGACGAGGTGCTCGATTACCTCGACAAGAGCCATCCGCACCTGGCCCGTGACGCCCGCCATCGTTATGGCTGCCTGACGCCCTGGCACGACGACCCGGCGCTGTACGGCCATTTCACCGAGCGTGGCAGCCTGGCGACGTGCGAAGACGCCGTGGTCGAACAGCTCAACACGCTGCTAGCCGAGCGCCTTGATCCGTTGATCGAGGATGACGAGGGCTTTTTCAGCGCGGTGCAGAACGCCCGCGTCGTGCGCGCCGCCGAACAGTACTACCGCGCCATGTATCGCGGCGGCAAGTCATCCTGGAACCTGCGCGACCGGCACATGTTCGACACCCTGCAAAGCCTGCTGGAGCATCGCGGGCCCGATGCGAAAGCGATCGTCTGGGCGCATAACTCCCACATCGGCAACGCCGCCGCGACAAGAATGGGCTGGGAGGGTGAGTTCAATATCGGCCAGTTGTGCCGCATGGCTTATGGCCGCGACGCGGTTTTGCTGGGCATGGGCACCGACCGTGGCAGCGTGGCGGCAGCCGATGACTGGGACGCGCCGATGAAAATCAAGCAGGTGGTGCCGGCGCTGGCCGGCAGTTGGGAGCGGGAGTTTTCGCTGGCGGGTGTGCGCGCATCGCTTACGGACTGGCGGACCGACCCGGACGAAGGGCTGTTGGACGTGCTCTCCGAGCCGCTGCTCGAACGCGCCATCGGGGTCATCTACCGCCCTGAAACCGAACGCCAGAGTCATTATTTCGAAGCGGTACTGGCCGAGCAGTTCGACGCCTGGCTCTGGTTCGAGCAGACCGAAGCCGTCACGCCGTTGCCCACGCCGCACACGCTGGAGCGCGAGGAAGATACCTTCCCGTTTGGCCTCTGAAGCACGTCTGCCGTGGTTGCGCTATGGGTCCGTTGGCCTAAGCTTCAGGCAGGCAATAGCGGTATCGGGCGACTCTCGCGGAACAATCGCCGCCATGTGCAATCAGTACAGCGTAATTATCAAAAGGAGAGGCGCATGCTTATTCGGTCGTTGACCTTCGCTACCTTGCTGGCCATCGCCGGCCCGTTGTTCGCTGCCGATGGCGACTCACCCCTGGTGGCGGAGGTGGGCAAGTCCCGGCCCGTGATTGTCATTGCGCCCAGCTCTGTCGATCCTGCGTGGGTCAGCCTGAAAAAAGCCTTGGACGAGCCGGCGGGCAAGCAGGGTTTTTCGGAGCGCAACATGGTGCTCTATACCGTGCTCAATACCATCGGCCAGCGTGATGGCAAAGACCTCGACCCGCAAAGCACCATGGCGTTGATCCGTTCCCTCAAGCTGGGAGCGGGAGCGCAGACCAAGGTCATCCTGGTGGGCAAGGACGGGGAAAAGAAGCTTGAGCATTCCGGCGCGATCGAACTGAAGGCACTGTTTGATACTGTCGACAAACTGCCGGAGACGGAAAAACAAGCCACGGCGCCCACCCCACCGCCAGCGCCGGAACCCGAGCCGGCCAAAGACGCCAAAGGCGTCAAGCCGGGCAAGGCGACCAAGCCTGCCGCTGCACCGAAACCGTTGGATGATTGACATCCCGAAAGCAACGATACCCCCGTGGGGGGGGGGGGGGGGGGGGGGGGGGGGGGGGGGGGG
>NZ_JBHFJB010000071.1:1452-16148 GCF_057334555.1 Pseudomonas sp. AGC41 | reverse complement strand
CCCCCCCCCCCCACAAAAGCACCTCATCGCGTTTCTAATGCCAGCAGGATCTGGTGTGCGGCTTTCACCCGTTCTTCAATCGGGTAGTTCTTGTTCGCCAGGATCACGATCCCCAAGTCCTCTCCAGCGATGAATGCTGCATACGCGCCGAAACCGTTGGTCGAACCTGTCTTGTTGATCCAGGCGCCGAGCGGGGCGGGGCGCGGCGGGGTGAGCGGCTCGGCCTTTTGCGGCGTCAGGGCCATCTGTGGGGTGTTGCCGGCGAGCAAGCCATCCAGGGTGAGCGGAGGGAGATAGAACTCCCAGCCCAGCCCCTGATTCATCCCGCCGACCTTGTAGAAACCTGTCTGTGTCGTAGCAATGGCTCGCTGCAGATCCGCGTCGAGTTTACCCGGTTGCAGATTGACCTCGACAAACCGGATCAGCTCCGCTGAGCTGATCTTCACCCCGTAGGCTTCGGCGGCCAGCGCGCCAGGCCCGACCCGCACAGGCTTGCCATCCTTGGCGTAGCCCTGGGCGTAGGTTCCCATCTTGTTTTCTGGCACTTGCAAGTAGCTGTGCTTGAGACCCAACCCCGGCATCAGCGTCTGTTCCATCACCTCATCAAACGGTCGACCCAGGCTGCGGGCCGCCAGATAGCCGAACAAGCCGATGCTCGGGTTCGAATAGAGCCGCTGGGTGCCGGCCGGGTAGAGCGGTTTCCAGGATTTGTAGTAGCCGAACATCCGGTCGGGATGGTCGGCATCGTCGGGAAACTGCAAAGGCAGGCCGCCCGCGCTATAGGTTGCGAGATCGAGCAGGCGGGCGTTTTCAAGGGCGCTGCCGCGCAGTTCGGGGGCGTAGCGACCGGCGAGGTCCGAGAGCTGCAGTTTGCCCTGGGCCTGGGCGTAGGCGCCGAGTGTCGCGGTAAAGGTCTTGCTGATCGAGCCGACTTCGAACAGGGTCTGCTCGGTGACGGTTTTTTTCGTATCTTTAGAGGCAACGCCATAATTGAAGAACCGGCGCTGGCCGTTGTGCGTGATCGCCACGGCCATCCCCGCGATGTCCTGCTCTTTCATCAAGGGTTGGATAACGGCATTGACCGTGTCTTCAATGCGCTCCTGGGCGAAGCCCGGGGGCGTCCCGCAGGCCAGGACAAAAGTCCCGGCGAGTATCGATTTGGCAATGTGCATCTGGACCGCTCTCGTTGGCCTGCCTTGAGGGGGAGATCAATCTAGGGTGTTTTCCGCTGCCCGGCAATCCGAAGCTGCCGGGTAGAGGCCTGGTTCTGATTAGTCCTACAGCGATATGGGAGCGCTCTTACAAAATGCCTCGTGGCCTGACGCGACCGCACTTCAAGCCAAACCACACAAAGCGGCGGCCGCCGGGTAAACTCGCGGCTCTTTCCAAAGGAGTTCCCATGAGTTACTACCAGCCCGGCATTCTCGCCACCCCTGTTCCGCCTCAGGCCCGTCATCTGTTTTTTGCCCTGGAATCGGTCGAGGCACTGCCGGCTGCAATCGACAAGCTGTTGCTGCAACTGGATGGCCGCGTGGTTGTCGGCTTTGGCGAGTCGCTGGTCCAGGCGCTGGGCGCCAAGGTCGAGGGCTTGCGCGCGTTCCCGGCGCTGGCGGGCGTCGGCGTGGACAACCCTTCGACCCAGCATGCGCTCTGGTGCTGGCTGCACGGCGAGGACCGGGGCGAACTGATGCACCGCAGTCGCGCCATCGAAGCAGCATTGGCGCCAGCACTGCGCCTGGTGCAGATGAATGAAACCTTTCGGCACATGACCGGCCACGACCTGACCGGCTACGAAGATGGCACCGAAAACCCTCACGACGAAGCGGCCGTCGCTGCCGCCCTGGCCCAGGGCAACGACGGGCTGCGCGGTGGCAGTTTTGCTGCGATCCAGCAATGGCAGCATGACCTGGACGGTTTCGCCGCGATGCAGCCCCATGAGCGTGACCACATCATGGGCCGGCGCCTGAGCGATAACGAAGAACTCGAAGATGCGCCGGAGTCGGCCCACGTCAAGCGCACGGCCCAGGAAAGCTTTGCTCCGGAGGCTTTTGTCGTACGCCGTTCCATGCCCTGGATCGAAGGTGATCGCGCGGGCCTGATGTTCCTGGCGTTCGGTTTTTCCCTGGACGCCTTCGAGGCGCAATTGCGGCGCATGAGCGGCCTGGAGGACGGTATCACCGATGGCCTGTATCGCATGAGCCGGCCGATTACCGGCGGTTACTACTGGTGTCCGCCGCAGTTGGACGGGCGCCTGGATCTGCGGGCTCTCGCCCGCTAAGCAGCGTCCCGCCCCGGCAGGCCGGTCGCGTTGTGCAAATCGTCGAGTCAACGCTATCCTTGGGCCCGACGTATTTGCCTGGAAACGGGAGAGCAAGCGTGGATAAAGTCATCGTCATCACCGGTGGCGGGCGCGGGATCGGGGCGGCCACGGCGTTGTTGGCGGCCGACCTGGGCTATCGGATCTGCATCAACTACCAGTCGGATGAAAACGCCGCCCAGGATGTGCTCGCCCAGGTCCGTGCCAAGGGCGCGCAGGCCATTGCGGTGCGGGCCGATGTGAGCATCGAGGACGAAGTGGTCGGCCTGTTCAACCGCGTGGATACCGAGCTGGGCCGCGTCACCGCCCTGGTGAACAACGCCGGTACGGTTGCCCACAAGTCCCGACTCGATGAAATGTCCGAGTTCCGCATGCTCAAGATCCTGAAGACCAACGTGCTCGGGCCGATGTTGTGCGCCAAGCAGGCGGTGCTGCGCATGTCGCCCCGGCATGGCGGACAGGGCGGCAGCATCGTCAATGTTTCCTCGGTCGCCGCCCGCTTGGGCGCACCCGGTGAATACGTCGACTACGCGGCGTCCAAGGGTGCGTTGGACACTTTCACGGTCGGTCTTTCCAAGGAGGTCGCTGGCGAAGGAATTCGCGTCAATGCGGTCCGCCCGGGCTACATCTACACCGATTTCCATGCCCTCAGCGGCGATCCGGAGCGGGTCAGCAAGCTGGAGTCGGCGATCCCCATGGCCCGGGGCGGACGTCCGGACGAAGTGGCCGAGGCGATTATCTGGCTGCTGTCGGACAAGGCCTCGTATGCGACCGGGACGTTTGTGGAGCTGGGGGGCGGGCGCTGATCTCAGTTTCTGATTGTCTGTGCTGGCCTCTTCGCGAGCAGGCTCGCTCCTACATTGGTTCTCTTTTTGGCACATATTTCATGTGCAGCAAAATTCATGTGCAGCAAAATCCTGTGTGGGAGCGAGCCTGCTCGCGAAGGCAATCCTAAGGGGCAACATCGCACTCAGAACGATCGAATAATCCGCCCCAATGTCTCCATGGCCTTTTCCGACACATCGGTCCAAGGCCCGCCATAGTTCAGGCGAATACAGTTCCTGAAGCGCCGGGTCGCTGAAAAGATCGGCCCCGGTGCGATGCTGATGCCTTGCGCCAGAGCCATCTGGAATAGTCTCAGCGAATCGATCTGCTCCGGCAGCTCCAGCCACAAGAAGTAACCACCCGCCGGCTGGCTCACCCGAGTCTGCGCCGGAAAATACCGGGCGATGGCGGCGAGCATGGCGCTTTGCTGTTCTTCCAGGGCGTAGCGCAACTTGCGCAGGTGACGGTCGTAGCCTCCATGCTGCAGGTAATCGGCGATGGCGGCCTGGGCCGGCATCGAGGCGCACAGGGAGGTCATCAACTTGAGTCGTTCGATCTTGCGGGCATAGCGCCCCGCGGCGACCCAGCCGATGCGGTAGCCAGGAGCGAGGCTCTTGGCGAATGAGCCGCAGTGCATCACCAGACCTTCGGTGTCGAACGCCTTCGCCGGCTTGGGTGCCTGCTGGCCATAATAGAGTTCGGCATAGACATCGTCCTCGATCAACGGCACCTGATGGCGACGCAACAGGTCGACCAAGGCCTGTTTACGCGCTTCGGGCATGGTCGCGCCGATGGGGTTCTGAAAGCTGGTCATGCACCAACAGGCCTTGACCGGATGGCGCGCCAGCGTCTGCTCCAGCACGTCGAGATCGATGCCGTCGCGTGGGTGGACGGGGATCTCCACCGCCTTGAGTTTCAGCCGTTCGAGCACTTGCAGGCTGGCATAAAACGCCGGCGCCTCGATTGCGACCAGGTCGCCCGGCTCGGTCACGGCTTGCAGGCACAGGTTCAATGCCTCCAGGGCGCCGTTGGTGACGAGCAGTTCCTCCATGGGCAGCATCAGCCCGCCGACCATATAGCGCAGGGCGATCTGGCGGCGCAGGTGAGGGTTGCCCGGCGACATGTCCGTGACCACCATGCGCGGGTCCATGTCCCGCGTGGCGCTGGACAACGAGCGGGACAGGCGTTGCAAGGGAAACAGCGTCGGGCTGGGGAATGCCGAGCCGAACGGTACGGTTGTCGGATCCTTGATCGACTCGAGCACCGAAAATACCAGTTCGCTGACGTCGACCTCGGTGGACTCGTGAACCTGGCTGCTGGCCACCGGCTCGCAGAACGGGCTCGGCGCGTGATGATTGACGAAGTAGCCGGAGCGCGGTCGGGCACGGATCAGGCCACGTCGCTCCAGCAGGTAATAGGCCTGGAACACGGTGGACGGGCTGACGCCGTAGGTCTGGCTGGCGTAGCGCACCGACGGCACCCGTTGGCCCGGCCCGAGCATGCCGGAGCGGATCAGTTCGGCGATGTCGTCGGCGAATTTTTCGTAACGTTTCATGGTGGACCCGGCCTTGAATAACGCGTTTTTTGCGCTTCGTTAACTGTGGGAGCAAGGCATCTTAAGGCTTCACCGATTCATCGGTGTCACAAAACGGCTTTTTGCTTCGCTGTAAACATCGGGCTCATCACTGTCGGCGACCTTGAACGTCAGTTCCTGCGAGCCTTTGTCCGGCCGCTCGCTGAGCAGCGCCACCGACACCGGCACGTCGACGATTTCCCCGGGCGCCAGGCTCAGTTGCGTCCTGCCTTGCAGGGCGAAACCAGCGCCGTCCACCAGCGATAATTGGTACGCCTGGCGTTGCTGGGTCTTGTTGATGATCTTCAGGCTGTAGATGTTTTCGATCTGGCCTCGGCTGTTCTCACGGAACAGGCCACGGTCCTTGCTCACATCCAGCGACACCATTGGCCGCTCCACCAGCGCGAGGACCAGCGCAGCGATCATGACCAGCAGCACCGCCGTATAGCCGACCAGCCGTGGCCGTAGCAGGTGAGTCTTGCCGCCTTGCAACTGACGTTCCGAGGTGTATTTGATCAGGCCGCGGGCGTAGCCCATCTTGTCCATGATCGAATCGCAGGCGTCGATGCAAGCCGCGCAGCCGATGCACTCCATTTGCAGACCGTCGCGAATATCGATGCCGGTCGGGCAGACCTGTACACACATCTGGCAGTCAATGCAGTCGCCCAGCCCGATGTTGGCCGGGACCGCATCGCGTTTGCGCGGTCCGCGGATTTCGCCACGGACCACGTCGTAGGAAATGGTCAGTGTGTCTTTGTCGAACATCACGCTCTGGAACCGCGCATAAGGGCACATGTGCATGCACACGGCTTCGCGCAGCCAGCCGGCGTTGAGGTAGGTCGCCCCGCTGAAAAAAACCACCCAGAACAGGCTGACGCCAGCCAGCTGCAGGGTCAGCAGTTCTTCCGCCAGCGGCCGGATCGGAGTGAAATAGCCCACGAATGTCAGGCCGGTGAGCAAGCTGATGGCCAGCCACAACGTATGTTTGGTCGAGCGTCGCAGCAATTTGTTCAGGCCCCATGGCGCGGCTTGCAGCTTGATCCGCTGGTTGCGCTCACCTTCGGTGATTTTCTCGACCCACATGAAGATCCAGGTCCATGAGCTCTGGGGGCAGGTGTAGCCGCACCACACGCGCCCGGCGAACACGGTGATCGCAAACAGGCCGAACGCGGCAATGATCAACAACGCCGACAGCAGGATGAAGTCCTGGGGCCAGAAGGTCGCGCCGAAAATGTGGAATTTGCTTTCGGAAAGATCCCAGAGCACTGCCTGGCGACCGTTCCAGTCCAGCCACACCGTGCCGAAGAACAGCAGGAACAGAACGCCGGCACCGCTGATGCGCAGGGTACGAAACAAACCGCTGAAGCTACGGGTGTGGATCAGGTTGTCGGTAGTCCTGGCCCTGACCTTCGTGGGTGCGGGGTCGAAGGTCTGTATCAACTGGGCGGGGATTCTTTCGCTCATGGTCGGTCGCTCATCAGCCGCTATCTGGCCGGAGCACTATGACCATCGAACTGTTTGCATAACAGACTCAGGTAGCGGGATAAAAACCGGATCAGATGCCGCGCGGCCCCGGCCCTGCGACACTTTGATGCACCCAGCGATGACCGAACAACTCTCAGTGGCAAGGGGGCAAGCTCCCTTGCCACTGAGGGTTCAAACCACCGAGTCGCTGTCAGTCGCCTTGAGGTTCTGCCGTCCATCAACCGCTCCGGCCACGGTCAGCGCATCCACTTCCGCCTCGGTCAGGTAGACCCGCCCGCCATTGAGCTCCACGGCTGACATGGCCTTGTCCGGGTCGGTAATGACCGTCAACTCGCTCGCCGGTCGCTGTTCCGGGCCGTTGGGGGTGTCGAAGTGGCAGGTCCGGTTGTCATCGATTCGTACAGTCATGTTGATGCCCCTTCCTTCAATGTCTGAACGTTAGGTGGCGTGCCGCCGGCAGGGTTCGTTGCGGCTGATCAGCGGTCGGTCGCACGTCTCGCATCGCTTGTGGTCCATCCTTTATCGAGTGAAGAGAGGAAGGTCCATGGAATCGTGGTGGGATGAAGTCTGGATAACCCTGCAAGCTGAATTCGCCGACATCACCGATACCGAGCAAATGACACGGGTGACGGTGCGCCTGGTAATGGCTGCACTGCTGGGAGGCATCCTGGGGTTCGAGCGTGAGCACAAGGGCAAGGCCGCCGGCGTGCGCACCCATATGCTGGTGGCCCTGGGCGCCGCGCTGTTCGTGTTGGTGCCGCAGATGTCCGGTTCCCAGGCCGACGCGATGAGCCGCGTGATCCAAGGCGTCGTCGCCGGCATCGGCTTCCTCGGCGCCGGCACCATCCTGAAAAACGACAATGGCGACGAAAGCCACGTAAAAGGCCTGACCACCGCCGCCGGCCTGTGGATGACCGCCGCCATCGGCGTTGCCGCCGGATTGGGCCGGGAAGCGACAGCGGTGCTGAGTACGGTGCTGGCGCTAGCGATTTTCAGTGTGATGCCGATGATTGTTCGGGCACTGGAGAAGGAAGATAAAACTTGACGTCAGTCAGTTAAATTTCGTCCGCACTCTGAGTAGTCAAATTCGGTGGCGGCTTGGATGAATGCATCATCTAATGTGTCGGTCTTATATTTGTTCATGAACGCTGCCCCATCCTCAAAACGTTGGAAGCGACGCTGGCTTATCATGTAAAAAAAATCGCAGTTATTGGCTATTTCTTCTACTTGATGGGATGAGACTAGTATTGTAGTTCCATCGTCGGCCGCGCCGCGAAGACATCGCCAAATATAGTGCCGAAATTCTGGGTCTACACCGGCAGTGGGTTCATCCAGAATTACCAAATCTGCCGGAATACTCAATAACGTAAGAGTAAAAAACCAACGAGTTTCTCCATAACTGCATAGAGCTGATTTTTTGTTCCAGATGTCCTTGTAACGACTAACAATTTCTGGGCTCCATCTGGATAATTTTTCTAGCGCTTTAGCTTGACTGATAGGAGGGTCAGATGAAAGAGTTGTTATCATGGCAAAGATGTCGCACATGCGGAGAGCAGGAGGCGTGGAGATTAGTTGTGAAAGATATAGCACTGTTCTGAATTTATTTTCTATGTTGCCGCGCTTTATTTTTTTTAAGTTGCAGATTATATCAAAGAGGCTGGTTTTTCCGGACCCGTTCGGACCTAGTAAGCCGACAATCGAACCTTGCTGAATTTTTAAGTTGGCTTTGGATAGAATGATTTTATCGTCATAAGAGAACTCAATATTATTGATGAGTAGGTGGCTCATTAATAGCGACTCCATACAGGGTTGATTCTAAGGTGGCGTTTTGTGAATTTGTAGGAAAGTACAAAAGACAACGAAATAATTGACGAGCTATATGGATTATGCAGCGTGCCTTCAGTCATTAAACGATAGGCAAGTGCTAACGGGTTGGCTGAATTTAGTGTGCTCGCCATTTGATTGATATCATTCGATCCCATTATTCCCAAAACCAACATGCAGAAAGATAATATGGAAAAAATGGTGCTTGAGTTTTGGAAATTTATTGGAAGTAATGTGAATAGCAAGCCTATCACGCAAAAAAGTATGAAAGACAAATAGAAACGGGCGGCAATGATTAGGAACTCAAAGACTTCATAATCACCAAAGGCTGGACGTGTAACGAGGTAAAATACCCCGCAGTAAACAACGGAGATAAGAGAGTAGGCCAGGAGATGTGACCGAAGGAATAGGGTTTTGGTTTGCGGTGTATATATGAAAGATCTCATGAAACCGCTTTCTCTCCGACCTACTATATAAAACGAAAATCCGAAAAGCGCAACACTGGAAGAAATATAAGCATAAAACCATCCAGTCGTGAGAGTATAGTTGCCCAGGAAATAATTAGGGTCATGTCTTGTCGTTGCGAGTAAATAGAAGAGTGTGCATGGTGATATCATGATCCAAAAAAAAGACAAAGGTTCTTTTAATTGTTCTTTTATAAATAGCCGCGCAAGTACAAAGGTTCGAGTATGCATGTCATCGTCTCCTAAGGGAATGGAACCATTTTTTCTAATCTGGTTGTATCGATTAAGTCAAAAAATCTTGATGAATAGTTATTGTTAATGTTTATGTTTTTGGAGTTGTCCATATGCATGAATAGCGAGGGTGATATAAATTTGCAACCTACGTAGTTGTGGTTTTCAATTTGTATTGGGGCCGTGTAGAGATAACCCTCTATATTTTGATCCGTTAGGGTCTGTATCAACCCACTGAGATCAAAGGGATGGGTATTCTTTTTTGAGTTTTGACTGTTCCAAGCTGAGCCGGAAGACGTTGTCTCTTTAAAGGTTTGATAATTGTTGCATTGCATGAAATGTCTTAGATAAGGGTCGCTTATGTGATCGATGGTCATATTGAGTTCGGCAAATAGATGCATGTATCTGAATGTTTGCCATAGCTCATAAAGGGATTTTTCTATTGCCAGCGCTTTCGTTTCTGCGTACGACATACCAGTGCAGTATCTAACATTTTTGTTCGGGTTATTATTTCCGTAAAGACTGATAATGCATGCGCCAGGGAAGCTATCGTCGGAGATGTCGATTAGCAATAGTTCTCCGTTTGCTAGTAATAGATTGTATAGCTTGAGCGAAGTGCTGTTTGTGGCTTCACTTGTGATCTCGTGGTGGTTCAGGATTTTTTGGTATTTTTTTGTTAGCCAAAATCGAAGAAGAAACTGGCGTTCAAGTGTTTCCTTCACTGCGCCAAGAAACCCGCTCCCATAGTTGCTATGAAAGCTGCAGCCGCAGGTATCGCGGCTCGGGTAGATATTATTGTCTCTGTCATTTCCATAATAACTTAGCGAAATGCAGATTGTGGGGATGTGGCATGCGGAGCAGTCAGAAATTCGAATGGCGTTGCTCATGTTAAAAGCATGGCTCGCCAAGTTCAATGAGGTGCTTCTGCTGGCGCAGGTCTGATCAAATGCCGTAATGAATTTTCCCGCTTCAGCGGCTCCCACAGCTCTTTCAAGTGTCATGGTGGTGTTGGCAGTTACGTCAAGATAAAAGTGGCGCCTTTCAAAGTACTCGCCGATAGCGGTTGTTAAAGCAGCGGAGGCGCCCCCGATTCCTGAACCAACGGTTAGCCAGTCGTCACGTACTTCGACGGTAAAAGGAAAGTCAAAAATGCAAGGCGGCTGGTACCAGAGTTTCGTAGGATACGTGGGGTTTTGGCTGCTATTCTTAATATTCATTATTTACCTATAAAGTGGACGCATGCGGGATAAAATAGTGTTGGATTAAGTCCGATGGATTTACATAACATGTTGTCTGAAAAGCCCGACCATTGCCGGCTTTTAAGGTCCAATATTTTGCTGTTTAAATCGACTAGCATATACATCGAGCCGACCTCCATCATAGCCATTCGGTACCCCCTGTAGCGGTACTTGAATAAAACCTTTGGCATGTAGATCATGTAGATCAATGCCAAGCTGGGAGTTCCTATCCCGTGATCCAGTGGAAGTATTGATTTTTTAAGCTGCTTCATGTCAAAGTTGTTTTGCACTACCTCGAATGTTTTCGAGTTTGGAAGAAGGTGCAATATTTTAGCCCCGTTCGGCCAATCATTTTTTGTGCTTAATGAACAACAAAATACTTCCACGGGATAGAGCGCCCCAGCGCTAGGGTATCCACGGTTGTGGGAAGTTGCGTTTTTAGTAATGAGAGGACTCAGAAGTTCTAGCACTTTGTTAAAGGGTGTGGCGGTGTCTTTGAAGTAACTACAGGAAAGGTTTCTGTAGAGTGGACTGGTCTCGTCGAAAGAGCCAATAGCCCTGTCCTTAAGTGTGATATCTAGGTCTGGATATAGCTGTAGTTCATTGCCTGTAAGGTTGTGAAGGTCCTGGGCTGATAAGCGGTGAAGCTGAGCTATATTTTTTACGGAGTCATGGATAATAAAATTACCCTTGGTGTGAAAGTCCAATACTTCTTCAATGACATCTGCATGGGTGAATTTTAAATAGTAATCATGTGGAATGTTTTTCATGTCAAGCCCTCAAACAATCGCAAGAGTGCCAGTGTGAAACGATTTCTTCGACAAGGTTTCCGGTATCCAAATTGATGGAGGTCGAACTGACGGCGTTGTCTTGAAAGCGGTAGCCCACATCGTGCTCTGTGTGGAGTCTGATTTTACGTATAATTGCGCCTGCAGCTAAGTTTCGCTGCAGTAGATTAAGGTGCTGGGAGGGCGTCACGATATTATGATCGTGGCAAAACCTCATTAACGTAGTCCAACTGTTATGTGAAGGGCTGCGTCGTTCATAATTCAATTGGCGGTCGATGATGCAAAAATGACAAGGGTTCCCCAGCTCATTTGTATAAGGTTGGCCAACATGAAACGTATTGCCACTCAAATAACTAATGGATATTGCGCTGGCTGGGGCTGTGCGGATCAGTTTGAAGTATAATTCTTTGATTCTTGAGTAGTTATATTGTATGTTGATGATCTTGATAAAGTTAGGGCCATTTTTTGCTGTCTCTACTAATGCCTCGTCGTTATAAACAAAATCATGTTCGGAGTTTATCTCTTGGCTGACTACTGTCTCTAGTTCATCTTTTTTTGGCCAGTCGTGAAGAATTATTGTTTTTCTGTAGTATGGCTTGCTTGCTGCGGGCTTTAGGTTGATAGCGCTTTTTAAGAATAGGCTGGTATTTTCTGGTGATAGTTTGTTTTTCTTGAGTATTTGATTTAGTTCATTGGTGGTAATTGAAATTTTTCCTAAGGCTTTGAGTTCGACTAGGGCAGAATGCAGTCGTTTTGAAGTTATTTTGATTGCGCCGCAATTGGAGATTAGCAAAGTGTTTTTTTGAAGGTTAAGCAAGCTATAGTCTACAAAGTTTAATTGCATGTTTCTTCCTCAAGGTTCCTCCATGCAATGGAAGAACCTTCTCCTTTTAGAGAACATTGCGTTTAATTTTAAGGTGCTTACATGCCTCTTGAGCCACCCGTGCCGCCTCCACCTGTGCCGCCGGCTCCACCACAGCCTCCATTCCCGCCACCACTGCCGCCACTACATCCTCCGCCACCACCACATCCCCCACTTCCACCACAACCTCCGGCCCCTCCTGAGCCTCCGGCTACTTCAGGATGTGTCCCAGATTTAAAGGTGCTATCGAAATTGAATATGATTTGGCCTAGCGACTGTTTTAAGCTTGTTTCCATTTCAGTTCTCCATTTATGAGTTTGTCACGGTTTTTCGTGACAACAAATATGTAGAACTATATGGGGGATGACGCAAGAAATTGATTTTTGGGTGCAGGAATTATCTTTCAATATCTTAGGAAAGGTCTGACAAGGATTGTTGTTGCTATTGGAGGAGGAGAAGGCGGTTGACTTGGCGTGCGTTATATTAATGTGGAAAAAATAGAGCGTAAACAGCTAGTTATTTAATGGAGGGAAGGAAAGAGAAAATTAAATGGATGTTTATAGGTATAGGAGGTTTCTTACTGGCCGTTCCAATGCCGGTAATGTTCTGTTACTAAGTTCTGGCGGCAAACCATGATGCTGCAGGTTGGTTCGGCGCGGCGCCTGATTCTATATCTTTACCTAGGGGCAAACCCGCTCCGGCGGCGCCTCGCTCGGCGGATCGCCCAAAGGCGGCTGCGGGTCCAGCGGTGGGTCTTTCTCTGGAATCGGCTCGGGATCCGGACCGGGTGGCGGCAGGGTCGGGTCGTCGATGTTCGGGTCGGGTGTTTCGGCCGGGATGGGAATGGTCATTCGATCGGGCCTCCGGGGTGGATGTGGCTTGAGTCGTGCTTGTCTGGTTGACCATGGCCCGACGGGTTTGATTCCCGCTGCCGACCAGTAAATCGCGCTGAACTTTTGGTCGCCGGTCCGGTTCGGAGCTTAAGTGAGTTAAATCAGGGACCCATTGGGCCTTTACCGCCACAAGCGCGTCCATGGGGCGTAGAAGGAGCGATGCTCGATGACTGCCGAACAGCCGACCGACTTGGTGTACAACCCGCATCTGCCGTTGTCCCAGGCCTTGTTATTGCCACGTATTGCGATTGAAAACACCATGCCGGTGATCGATGGCGGGCAGTTTGCCGCCAAGGCCCTGGCGGGACGTGACGTGACGGTGACCAGCAAGGTGTTTGCCGATGGCCACGATAAGTTGGCTGTGCGGATCCGCTGGCGTGCGCTGGAAGACGATATCTGGAACAGCGAGGTGATGACCGAGCTGGGTAACAACAGCTGGCGCGGTCAATTTCATGTACCGGCCGTCGGCCGTTATGTATTTTGCATCGAAGCCTGGTTCGATCAGTTCGCTAGCTTCCGTTATGAGCTGGAAAAGAAATTCGCCGCCGGGGTTCCCATCAGCCTGGAGCTGCAGGAAGGGCGTAACCATGTGCAGCAGGCTGCGGAGCGCAGCGACGGCGAATTGAGTGAACAGCTGGCCGCGTTGCACCACCAGCTTTCGAGCCTGTTGCCGGAAGAACAGGTCGCCTTGTTCCTTGAACCGCACAGTGCGGACCTGATGTCGCTGGCCGACCATCGGCCTTACCTGAGCATCAGTCCCGAATATCCGCTTGACGTGGAACGCGAACGGGCCGAGTTCGCCAGCTGGTATGAGTTGTTCCCGCGCTCGATCACCGATGATGCCAGCCGCCACGGCACCTTCAACGACGTGCATTCGCGCCTGGCGGTGATCCAGGATATGGGTTTCGACGTGCTGTACTTCCCGCCGATCCACCCGATCGGGCGCAGTTTCCGCAAAGGTCCGAACAACTCCCTGACCGCCGGCCCCGACGATCCGGGCAGCCCTTACGCGATTGGCAGCGAGGAGGGCGGGCACGAGGCGATTCACCCGCAGTTGGGCACGCGCGAGGATTTCCGCCGTCTGGTGGCCGCCGCAGCCGATCACGGTCTGGAGATCGCCCTCGACTTCGCCATCCAGTGTTCCCAGGACCACCCCTGGCTCAAGCAGCATCCGGGCTGGTTCAGCTGGCGCCCGGACGGCACGATCAAATACGCGGAGAACCCGCCGAAGAAGTACCAGGACATCGTCAACGTCGATTTCTACGCCGCCGATGCGATACCGAGCCTGTGGACCGAGCTACGCGACATCGTGGTGGGCTGGGTCAACGAGGGCGTGAAGATATTCCGCGTCGACAATCCTCACACCAAGCCGTTGCCGTTCTGGCAGTGGCTGATTGCCGATGTGCGCGCGCAGTACCCCGACGTGATGTTCCTGGCGGAAGCCTTCACCACGCCGGCGATGATGGCGCGGCTGGGCAAGGTCGGTTATTCCCAGAGCTACACCTATTTCACCTGGCGCAACACCAAGGCCGAACTGGCGACCTATTTCACCGAGCTCAATGAGTCGCCTTTGCGCGAATGCTACCGGCCGAATTTTTTCGTCAATACGCCGGATATCAATCCGGCGTTCCTCCATGAGTCGGGGCGCGCCGGTTTCCTGATTCGCGCCGCGCTGGCGACCATGGGGTCGGGCCTGTGGGGCATGTATTCGGGCTTCGAGCTTTGCGAATCAGCAGCGGTGCCAGGCAAGGAGGAATACCTGGATTCGGAGAAGTACGAAATCCGGCCAAGGGATTTCACCGCGCCGGGCAACATCATCGCCGAGATCGCTCAGCTCAACCGTATCCGCCGCCAGAACCCGGCGCTGCATACGCACCTGGGCCTGAAGATTTACAACGCCTGGAACGACAACATCCTGTACTTCGGCAAGCGCACGCCGGATGGCAGCAACTTTATCCTGGTGGCGGTGAGCCTCGATCCGCACAACGTCCAGGAAGCCAATTTCGAGTTGCCGTTGTGGGAGATGGGTCTGCCAGACGATGCCCAGACCCAGGGCGAGGATTTGATGAATGGCCACCGCTGGACCTGGTACGGCAAGTACCAGTTCATGCGGATCGATCCGGCATACCAGCCGTTCGGGATCTGGCGGATCAGCGTGGGGTGAGGTGTAAGCCATTGCAGTGATCGCTCTTGTGG
>NZ_JBHFJB010000071.1:0-1305 GCF_057334555.1 Pseudomonas sp. AGC41 | reverse complement strand
CCCCCCCCCCCCCCCCCCCACGTAGATATAGCCAGCCCAACGGTTTTACCGAATTTTCAGGAGTTGCAAATGGCCAAGAAACCCCGGTCTGCCACCTTTATCAACGACCCGCTCTGGTACAAGGACGCGGTGATCTATCAGGTCCACGTCAAATCCTATTTCGACTCCAACAATGACGGGATCGGCGACTTTCCCGGGCTGATCGAGAAGCTCGACTACATTGCCGACCTGGGCGTCAACACTATCTGGTTGCTGCCGTTTTATCCTTCGCCCCGGCGCGATGACGGTTACGACATCGCCGAGTACCGTGGCGTCAGCCCCGACTACGGCACCATGGCCGATGCGCGGCGCTTCATTGCCGAGGCCCACAAGCGCAACCTGCGGGTCATCACCGAGCTGGTCATCAACCACACCTCGGATCAGCATCCCTGGTTCCAGCTCGCGCGCAAAGCCAAGAAGGGCTCGAAGGCGCGGGATTTCTATGTCTGGTCGGATGACGATCACAAGTACGACGGTACGCGGATCATTTTTCTCGATACCGAGAAGTCCAACTGGACCTGGGATCCGGTCGCCGGCCAGTACTTCTGGCACCGCTTCTATTCCCACCAGCCGGACCTCAACTTCGACAACCCGCAGGTCATCAAGGCCGTGCTGTCGGTGATGCGCTACTGGCTTGACATGGGCATCGATGGCCTGCGCCTGGACGCGATTCCCTATTTGATCGAGCGCGACGGCACCAACAACGAGAATTTGCCCGAGACCCATGACGTCCTCAAGTTGATCCGCGCCGAGATCGACGCCAACTACCCCGACCGCATGCTGCTGGCCGAGGCCAATCAGTGGCCGGAAGACACCCAGCTGTATTTTGGCGATGTCGACACCCAAGGCCTCAATGGCGACGAATGTCACATGGCGTTTCACTTCCCGTTGATGCCGCGCATGTACATGGCGCTGGCCCAGGAGGATCGTTTCCCGATCACCGACATCCTGCGCCAGACGCCGGAAATTCCGGCCAATTGCCAATGGGCGATTTTCTTGCGCAACCACGATGAGCTGACCCTGGAGATGGTCACCGACAAGGAACGCGACTACCTGTGGAACTACTACGCGGCCGATCGCCGGGCGCGGATCAACCTGGGCATTCGCCGGCGCCTGGCGCCGCTGATGGAGCGCGACCGGCGCCGCGTGGAATTGCTCAACAGTTTGCTGCTGTCGATGCCTGGTACGCCGACTTTGTACTACGGCGATGAAATCGGCATGGGCGACAACATCTACCTCGGTGACCGCGACGGCGTGCGCACGCCG
>NZ_JBHFJB010000070.1:19546-23305 GCF_057334555.1 Pseudomonas sp. AGC41 | reverse complement strand
GCGGCGTATCAGTCGATATCAACTTTGCTGACACACCGCAATCGCGAGCAAGCTCGCTCCCACAGGGTGGGCTTTGCCCCAAGCTCCCTCGCCACGAAACGTGGGCGCGGCAGTTAAAACCGGGTGAAATGCTCGAATTGCCAGCTATCCGCAGCGCCGTCCTCGGACGGTTTCTGCGAAGTGCCGCTCGGCGTCCACTCGGTGCGCTGGCCCAGCAGCGTGCCGAGGTAAGGCCTGGCGACCTCCAGCACCCGCTCATGGTCCAGCTGTTCCGGCTCGACGATGCCGCGATCCGGATGCTCCACCGCCCAGACAATGCCGGACAGCACGCCTGCCGCCACTTGCAGGGTGGTGGCACTGTTGAAAGGCACCAGCGCGCGGGCTTCGTCAATGCTCAGCACCGAGCCGAACCAGTAGGCATTCAGCGCATGCCCCATGAACAACACTCCCAGCGCATCTGCCCCGCCGCTGTCGATTTCGCCGTTGAGGATGCGCTGCCGGGCTTGGGTTTGCCAGCCGCGACCGATCAGCTCGTGGACCGAGAGCAAGGCGTCATTGCAGGGGTGATAGGCGTAATGCAGCGTCGGTCGATAGATCAGCCGACGCTGGTCCTTCACGGTGAGCAGGTCAGCTGTGGAGGCGGTTTCATGATGAGTGATCATCAGCCCCAGGCACGGCCCGCCCAATGGCGTCCAGGTCTTGACCAGCACGCTGGCGCTCTGGCGCGCCAGATAAATCGCGTTGCAACTGCCGAAACGATGGCGCCGGGCAGAAGCTGGCCAGGTTCGCTCATGGCTGCCCCAAGCCAATTCCGCCGGCTGGCTGCCTTCACTGATGAAGCCTTCCACCGACCAGGTGTTGACGAACTCATCGTCCTCCTTGGGTTGCCGGGAGCGCTGGGTATCACGTTCGGCAAAATGAATCACCTTGATCCCCAGCTCCATGCATAACCTCGCCCAATCGACACCCTCGCGGCGTTGAGGTATCGGATGCTCCAACTGCACCGCCAGCTCCACCAGGCCGGCCTTCAGCAAGTGGGTGATCAAGCCCGGATTGGCCCCGTGAGCAACCACCGCCGTCGGCCCTCCGGCCAATTTCTTGCGCAGGCTCAGGACCTGATAACGCAGCGCGTAATTGGTGCGGTGGGAAAAATCCAGGTGCGGATCGTCATATCCGCCGGCCCACGGTTCGACACAGGTATCCAGGTACAGGGCACCCTTGGCGCAGGCGTATTCGATAATGGCCAGGGAGCTGACTGCCACCGACAAGTTGACGATGAAGTCACCGGGCTTGACCCAGCGATCCAGCGTTTGCGCGAAGGTGTGCTCGGTCAAAGCCTTGCGGACAAAACGGATCCCCCGGTCCTTGAACCAGAGGTTCTGGTCGATCACCGGCGCGATCACGGTAATTTTCCTGACCTCGATATGGTCCTGCCCCAGTACCAATGGCAAAGTGGCCCGGGCGATGGAGCCGAAACCGATGAAGATGAGGTGGCCGCTGAACGCAACCTGATGGTTCATGTGCCGCCTCCTTGATGATCTACCGCGCGTGAAATAATCGGACGACCAAGGCTGCCGTCAAACTCCGCAGATAAGGCGCGGGTCACCCCGCGCCGTATCATTGCCCGTTTACGAGGTACCCAGGCCGCCGGACAGATCCGCGCCGGAATGCGCGTGCCCGGTGGCCGGCGCAGGGCTTGGCTCGTCACGGTGCTCGGTGGTCTTGCTCACCGTATCGCGCACCGTTTCATAGCCCTCTCGGGCCTTTTGCTTGGCCTTGTCGGCCAGGCCAGAGCTGGTCTTGCCCATCATCCGCTGTTCGGTCGACGTGCTGGGTAAGGCAGCCCCGAGCATGGCGCCCAAGGCGATACCCGCAGCCGCCATCATCAACGGTTGCTCCTTGAGCAGGCGGCTGAACTGATCGCCCAGGTCCTGGGAGCCATGGGCCAGGCGGTCGCCTGTCTGCGTAGCGCTGTGCCGCGCATGACGGGCGCTTGCCCCGAGGCCATCAGCCAGGTGCGACGCCTTGTCCTTGAGCTGGTGAAAACCCTCGCGCAAGGAATGGGTGGTGTCATGCAGATGACTGCGCGCGCTGTCCAGGCCACCGGACAGCCCCTCGCTCCAGCCGCTGGCGTCCTGGTCGGGCCCGACGCGATAACCGACGCGGGGCGGATGGTTCTGACCGAGCATCAGCCAGCACAAACCCACCGTGGTCAGCACGGTTGGCACCGGATTGTTGCGTACCGTCGTGCCCAGGTTGCCGAAAAATTCGGCGCCATTGCCCTTCACCAGGCCCAGGGCCTGATCAAGCATCTGCCCTGGCGTGAACTTGCTGCCCAAGGCATCGACGATGTGGCTAATATGGGCGCGTTGCTCGTCGATTTCGCGCTCGATGGTTTCCGGGCTCTTTTCCGATTCGGTCTTGAATTCATCCTTCATGAGGCTTTCCTCCGCAGGGCTTCCTGGTCTTTGTGCAAGGCGTCGAGCGTTCGGTCAGGCTTGAAGTGGGACGGCTCGAATTGCTTCTTGCCGGACTGGACCATGACAAAACCGATGATCATCACCACCACGCCGACAATCAACGCGGCCAGCCAGGGCGCCATCATCGTGCTCAGGCCATACACCACCGCCATCAGCAGGATGATGAAGCCGGCCATCAGTACCATGGCGCCCCCGGCCACCCCGGCGATACCCGCCTTCAGGGTGTTGAGGCTCGCCTGGAATTCAGCCTTGGCCAGCGCCAGCTCCTTGGTAAAGAGCGAGGGAACTTCGTGGGTCAATTGCCGCAGCAAGCCCATGACCGAGGCATCGTTTTCGTGCGTCGAGGCGCCGGCGGGACGCTGGATATCCGGGTCTGGTCGATTCATCACAATTCTCCTCTGGTATTGGCCGAGCCCGGCAGCGAGCCGGTGGCGGAATCACTGGGATGGTCCTGAACGCTGGGCGAGGTCGGGGTTACGCCGGTGGCGAGGCCGCTGCTGGTCCCTGCCCCCGGACCGATAGGATCAGGCACAGGATCGAAGGGTTGCGCGTCGAAGGGCTGGGCGCCAAAGCCTTCGGCGGCTGGATCCGACTCCGAGGAGGCAGGGCTTTGCGCCTCGGTGGTGATCGGCGAGGTGCCGGCCTTGAGGAAACGCGACAGCCCGAACCCCACCGCAATACTGCCGGCGAGGAACAGGCCGGGGTTATCCCGTGCCAGGCGAGAGCCATCGTGCAGCAGCTCTTCGGCGCTCTTGTTGCGCAGTTTGCTGGCCAGGCCGCTCATGCTGTCGGCCATGTCCGCCAGATAATGCGACAAGCCAAGGGTGTCGTTGGCTTCGAGTTCGGACATCGCGGACTTGGCGCCACGCGCCAGGGCATCGATCTGGTCCGCCGCGGTATCGCGGTACTGACCGAAATGCGCATCGGCCTTCTCGCGGGCGCTGCCGATGGCTTCGTTGACGTCCTCCTTGATGTGGTTCAGGGATTCTTCAGGTCGTCCCTGGTTTGCGTTACCGCTTTGTCGCTCGGTGTTGTTGTCCGGGATAGTCATGTCTGTCCATCGCCTCCGTGATGAAAAACTCAACATCAGGCAAGCCGAAACGTTGCCTGGATAAGTGCCTCTCAGAACAAGTGACGGGGCGCGCGGGAGCGTAGTTCCAACGAGTTTTATTGCCGGACGCTGTGCGGTCGTTGGGGGCGTTTGGCTGGGTTTCGCTTAAAAAAAGGGCATTGGAGGTGAACACCAATGCCCGATTCAACACTGCACCCGTGGCGAGGG
>NZ_JBHFJB010000070.1:16480-19475 GCF_057334555.1 Pseudomonas sp. AGC41 | reverse complement strand
GCGCAGTCCAGCGGGAGCAAGCTCCCTCGCCACAAGAGCTCGCCAGTTCGGCCTCAAGTCTCCATCGTCGCCGCCTGGTTACCGCCCTGCTCGGCGATTTTCGAAAGTTTAATCTTCTGCTGGGCACCGATCAGCCCTGCACCGAGCACTGCGCCTTTCTCGATTTCTTCGATCAGCTCCTTGGACTCAAGAAAATCCGTGCACGCTTGGACAGAGGGTTCCGGGTGCGCTTTAACCCAGCGCGGTGTCGAGGAACATCATCACCGCAAAGCCCATCATCAGGCCCAGCGTCGCGGGTGTCTCGTGGCCGTTGCGATGGGTTTCCGGAATGACTTCATGGGAGACCACGAAGATCATCGCCCCCGCCGCCAGCCCGAGGCTGATGGGGTAAGCCAGGGCCACGCCCGAGGACATGCCCAGGCCGATCACCGCGCCCAGCGGCTCCATCAATCCCGAACCGACCGCGATAAGCGCGGCCCGCAGGGTGCTGATCCCGGTGACACGCAGCGCCATGGCAATGGCCAGGCCTTCGGGGATGTCCTGGATCGCGATGGCGGTGGTCAGGGGCAGACCGACCTTGAGATCGCCATTGGCAAAGCTGACGCCGATGGCCATGCCCTCCGGCAGGTTGTGCAAGGTGATCGCGAGGACGAACAACCACACCCGGTTGATGCGCTTGGCCTCGGGACCACGGCGCCCACTCAGCTCATGTTCGTGAGGCACGAAGCGGTCGAGCCCGACCATCAACGCGACGCCCAGCCCGAGGCCGACAACGACCACCAGGGCAGCGAGCAACTGGTTGCCGCAGATGACCTGCGCAGCCTCGATTCCCGGCAATATCAGCGAAAACGAGCTGGCCGCCAGCATCATCCCGGCAGCGAAACCGAGCATGATGTCCTGGGTCCGCGATGAGATATCGCGTAGCACCACCGCCATCATCGCCCCCAGCGCGGTAGCGGCAAATCCGGATAACCCACCCAATGCCGCATAGCCGAGGTGTTGACGATCGGCCCCCACCAGGGCGTTGTAGCCGCTATACAGCAGCAGTACGGCGACCAGTGCCAAGCCCAGCCAGAAGCTCACGCCCAGCAGCAGGTTGTTTTGCACAGGATCAAGCCAGGTACGCCAGGGTGATCGGATCCGGGAGGTGGGCTGGTCCATCAAAGGTCCTTGTTGATTTGGCCGTGCAATGCCCGATCGTCGAGCGCAATGGCAGAACGGTCAGGCGATATTTTCAGGCGGGGGGGCAAGGCCCCCTCGCCAACTTCTTACAGTTTGTCACCTTGCATCCCCGAACCCAAGTCGGCGCCCGTGGTGGGATTGCTTTCAGGGTTGGACATCGTCCGCGCCTTCATGTCCATCAACAGCGCTTCGTCCTTTTCACTCAACTGCACACTGGCCATGCCATCGCCGCCATCGACCGCTGGCGTCGGGTTCTCGACGTACTCCCAATCGTCGCCCTGGTTCCATGGGCCGCGCACGGTAGGTTCACCCTGGGACATGTTGAAGTACACGTTGGTGAACTCCGGCATGCCTGGCAGTTTACCTTGCGGGAAGTTGGGCTGGATGGAATGCAGGGCTTTTTCGAACGACATCTGGTGGGCGATTTCACGGGTCATCAGGAAGCCCAGGGCTTCTTTCACGCCAGGATCGTCGGTGACGTTCATCAGCCGCTCATAAACGATTTTTGCCCGGGCCTCGGCGGCGATGTTCGAACGCATGTCCGCCGTTGGTTCGCCGATCGTATCGATGTAGGCGGCGGTCCAAGGCACACCAGCCGAGTTGGTCAACGGCGAGCCGGCGCCATACAGCACACTGGTGATGTGCGAGTCATTGCCGGCCCCGTTGATTTCCCGGTACAGCTGACCTTCCTGCTCGACGCCTTCAGCCATCTTGCCTTTGGCGCCCTTGTTCAGCATGACGATGATCGAACCGATCACCTCCAGATGGCTGAGCTCTTCGGTGGCAATGTCCATCAGCAGGTCCTTGCGGCCCGGATCGTCTTCGGACAAGGCCTGGGTGAAATAGCGCGACGCCGCCGCCAACTCGCCCTGGGCGCCGCCAAACTGTTCAAGCAACAGATTGGCCAGTCCTGGATTGGGCTCAGCGACACGCACGGTATATTGCAGTCGTTTGTTATGTACGAACATGGTAAAACTCCTCGTTCAGGACACAGTTCATGAGAACACTGCCGGCGGCAGGCCCATGAAAGTCAGAAGAAGTTAAACGGATAAAATTTGTTTTTTATTCAAGACAGAAGACGAACGGTAGTTGCAAGCGACCCGAACTCATCAAGCCTTTATATATATGAATCATTCAACGAAACCGGGCATGACATGACCGACGTTGAATAAACTGATGGTGAGGCCGGAACAGACCCCATGCCAATGGCATGGGGTCCGCAAAGACCACGGGACATTACGATTTACGACCGCCACCGTGGCTGTTTTCACCGCCTTTCTTACCGGCTTCGGAAGCCTTTTCCCGGTCGTTGGCAAAGTTGCCGCCCGACGCCTGGCCTCCTTTGCGCCCCGCTTCAGAGGCCCGTTCAGGGTCATTGGCAAAATTGCCACCCGAGGCTTGACCACCTTTGCGGCCCGCCTCGGCGGCACGTTCCGGATCGTTGGCAAAATTGCCACCTGACATATGGCCACCCTTACGGCCGGCCTCGGCTGCGCGTTCCGGATCGTTGGCGAAGTTGCCACCCGATGCCTGGCCGCCTTTCTTGCCGGCTTCCGATGCTTTCTCACGATCGTTAGCGAAATTGCCAGGGTTGTTATTACCTGTATTTGCCATTTCATTCACCTCGTTAGTTGCTATTTGCGAACCCCGTTGGCTCGTACTTATTCGGAAAACCTGAACCCACCAAGGTTTGAAGAAAGTTCTTCAAACGGCGACGAACGGTCGTCCTGTTATTTATCTAGCGTTGCGCCTGGCATGTATTGAACTGGCTATCAAACAAGCGGCGATCAATCAGCACTATCAAATACGAAAC
>NZ_JBHFJB010000070.1:10155-16460 GCF_057334555.1 Pseudomonas sp. AGC41 | reverse complement strand
GTCGATACCAATATTGAACTTGCTATTGCATTCGCGAGCAGCCCCCCCCCCACAAAGGTGCTACCTCTAAGCATGTAAAAACAGTGCGTGTCTTTCCACGCTGTCCGCCAAGGGCCGAATGGCGCCGGCACCCCACTGCACCGGTCTCGTCACCCAGGCCGCGCGCCGTTCCAGGAAGCCAAAACTCGCGAGCTGCCGGTGTTGTCTTGCACCACCGCACTGACCGGCTTGCGGTGTCCGGGCACCCTGTCGCCGATGCCCGGATAAAAGCGATGTTCAGGGTGAAATCGGGTCGCTGGCCGGGAATGTTTCCTCCAGCGCTTCATCGAGTTGATTGTTGGTAATGTCCCGCTCGCCGACCTTGCCACTTTGTTCGCAATGACAATCCGCCGCCGGACATGGCTCGCCATTCGGGTGTTGTTCCGCGCAGGCCTGGCTGCAATAGGCCTCGCCGTCATGATTGAACACCCGCTCGGGATCCACCTCGCAATGGCAGCCGGGGCAGCCACACTGCAGTTCGCTCATGTTTGTCCTCCTGGGGTCCGCTGTCGTCAGGATCCCACCAGTAATTGAACTTCAAGGTTGGCCGCCGCGACGCCGTGCTTCGCTACATACACTTCATCGGTCCAGCCTTTGGTCAGGTTGCGATAAGTCTGCGTGCCTAGGGCCGCTCCGCTGTCCCATTCAATGACATCGCCAATGTCGACATCATTGGCGGGCCCCAGCTCAAGCACCGTATGGCCGTCTTCTTCCGCCACATAGACACCCACCCTGGCACTCTGGCGATTGATAGCCCTCACCTCACCGGTGGTCTGCTTCATACCTGTCCTCTTTGCGGTTGATGGCAGGTTTGGCGCGGCCGAACCGTGCCGGTCCGCGCCTCACATTGCACCTCAGCGCTTGGCTTCGGTATGCGGATTGGCCGAACGTTCAAGGAACGCCTGGGTAATTTCCGGCAGGTGATCGCGCAGCCACTCAGCCATGGCGATTTCCTGCGGCAGAATCTGCTCGCAGGCCTTTTGGGTTTCCACGTCACCGGCCACTTTCGCCGCTTCGATCAGCACCGTGTACGAAGCAATTTCCAGGTTCTCAAAGACATAGCCACTCATGGCGCCCTTGACCACTTCGTCGCTCATCGCCATGCCGCCCATGGCTTGACCGAACGCCATCAGCTTGCCGGCCATGTCCTTGAGCATCGACGGGCTGCCGCCCAGGCGCTGGATGCATTGTTCCACCAGCTTCTGCTGGCCGAGCGTCTCTTCGATGTGCTGTTCGATCCGCGCCTTGAGCACGGGATAGTGCTCCAGCCGCTCGGCCTGGGCCTTGAGCATTTTCTCGGCTTGCTGTTCCATGGCATGAGCGTCGTTGAGCCAATCCAGCAGGTTCTCTTTAGGGGTTGCCATTTACCTTCTCCTTAATCAGTGTTCATCGACGCACCGCAGTGCGAGAGCGCTGAAATACCGCACATAAGGTGGATGTCTCGCGCGCCGGGAAAGTTTGAACAATCACCCTCGGCGGGCGACGAAAGGCGTGTGACGAAGCCGATGCTACCCTCAAGGAATCCAGGCCAGCGGAGTACACCAATGCCCGACGATCTTCACCGTGACCCCGTCGACCAATTGCAGGAATACCTGACCGGGCGGCGCTTCCTGGTCCTGACCGGAGCGGGCATCAGCACGCCGTCCGGCATACCCGATTACCGGGACAGCGACGGCGTGCGACGGGGCAGGCAACCGATGATGTACCAGGAGTTCCTCGCCAGACCCGAAGCGCGGCGGCGCTACTGGGCGCGAGCGATGCTGGGCTGGCCACGCTTGCGCCAGGCACGGCCGAACCAGGCCCATGAGGCCTTGGCGGCGTTGCAGGGACAGGCGCGCATCAGCGGCTTGATCACCCAGAATGTCGACGCCTTGCATGACCGGGCCGGGAGCCGCGATGTCATCGAGTTGCACGGCAGTCTGCATCGGGTGCTGTGCCTGGACTGCGGGCAACCGAGCGAGCGGCAGCAGATCCAGTTGTTGATGGAGGACCAGAACCCGTACCTGGCCGGTGTCGATGCGGTGCAAGCGCCCGACGGCGATACCTTGCTGGACCCGGCCTTCGAGGCCCGCTTTCAAATCCCCCGTTGCCCGCATTGCAATGGCGAACGCTTGAAACCCGACGTGGTGTTCTTTGGTGAGAACGTCGCCGCCGCCACCGCGACTCGCGCCGTCGAGGCAGTCGGGCAAGCGGATGGATTGCTGGTGGTGGGATCATCGCTGATGGCGTATTCGGCCTTTCGCCTGTGCCGGGCGATCAAGGATCAGGGCAAGCCGCTGCTGGCGATCAACCGCGGCAAGACCCGCGCCGATGAGCTGTTGGATCTGAAGGTTGAAGTGGCTTGCGAAGACTTGTTGCCATTGCTGATCTAGAGGCCACGGTGCCCTCTGTGGGAGCGAGCCTGCTCGCGAACGAGGGCGGATCAGTTGCATGGATGTTGACTGAACCGCCGTATTCGCGAGCAGGCTCGCTCCCACAGGGGACGGTGCTCATTTCGATATCATCTGCGCGCCCATCTCCTGATCCCTGAGCGTATCGAACAGCGCCTGGGCCGCCGCCGACAATTCATATCCCGGCTTGGTCAGCACGCCAATGGCCCGTTCTATTACCGGATCGCTGAGGGTGATGCAGCGCGCGCCCAGCTCGTGCATCTGGCCGATACACAGGGCCGGTACGGCGCTCACGCCCAGGCCGCTGGCAACCATCCGCCCGACTGTTGCCAATTGATGGCTTTCAAACTCGACCGGCAATTTCATCCCGCGAGCCTGCAGATGCTCTTCGAGCATCACCCGTACCGTCGAAGGTCGCTGCAAGGTGATGAACGGCTGCTGCAACAGCATTTGCCAACGTATCGCGCCGAGCTTGGCCAGGGGCGAATCCAGCGGTACCACCGCGACGAAACGATCCAGGTACAACGGCGTGAACGCCAGCGATGAACTTTGCATCGGCTCGAACGCCACGCCCAGTTCCACGTGACGATCGCGGACCATTTCCAGCACCTGCTCGTTGATCACGTCATTGACCGTGACGTTGACATTCGGGAACCGGGCGCGGAAGGTCTTGAGGATCGGCGGCAGCAGGTTGCCGGCAAACGAGGGCATCGCCGCCAGCGTCACGCGGCCGCGCTGCAAGGTGAAGCGCTGGCGCATTTCATCTTCGGCGTTCTCCCAGTCGGCCACCAGGCGGCGCGCCAATGGCAGCAGCGATTCGCCTTCGGGCGTCAACGCCACGTTACGGGTGTTACGACTGAACAGGCGACCGCCGAGCCCTTCCTCCAGGGCCTTGATCGTCAGGCTCAAGGCCGATTGGGACAGATGCAGCCGCTCGCCGGCGACGGCGAAGCTCAGGCTTTGGGCCACGGCGAGGAAGGCGCGGATCTGCTTGAGGGTCATGGTCGCTGCGCTCCCAGCGGCAAGCGTTGAGTTTCAAGCTGCAAGTGTAGGGCAGCAACTATTGAGTTTTATCAATCAATTGCACTTAAAAATCAACTTAACAAATATATGACTTGGCGCAACACTGCATCTCATTGCGACCCCACTCAAGAATAAAAGAGGTGTCTATGGCAGGTTTCGACAAACGCGTGAGCTCCTATGAGGAAGCGCTGGAAGGCTTGACGGATGGCATGACCGTCATCGCCGGCGGCTTCGGCCTGTGCGGTATCCCGGAAAACCTGATCGCCGAGATCAAGCGCAAGGGCACCCGCGATCTCACCGTGGTTTCCAACAACTGCGGCGTCGACGGTTTCGGCCTCGGCGTGCTGTTGGTGGACCGGCAGATCCGCAAAGTAGTGGCCTCCTACGTGGGCGAAAACGCCCTGTTCGAGCAGCAATTGCTGAGCGGTGAAATCGAAGTCGTGCTCACCCCCCAAGGCACCCTCGCGGAAAAAATGCGTGCGGGTGGCGCGGGCATCCCGGCCTTCTTCACCGCCACCGGCGTCGGCACCCCCGTGGCCGAAGGCAAGGAAGTCCGTGAGTTCCATGGCCGCCAGTACCTGATGGAGGAATCCATCACCGGTGACTTCGCCATCGTCAAAGGCTGGAAGGCCGACCATTTCGGCAACGTGGTCTATCGCCATACCGCGCAGAATTTCAATCCGCTGGCCGCCACGGCGGGCAAGATCACCGTGGTCGAAGTCGAGGAAATCGTCGAGCCCGGCGAGTTGGACCCGGCGCACATCCATACGCCCGGCATCTACGTCGACCGGGTCATTTGCGGCACGTTCGAAAAGCGCATCGAACAGCGCACCGTGCGTAAGTGATCCCCTGCCCCCGGCCCGAATGAAGGAATAACACCATGGCACTTTCCCGCGAACAAATGGCTCAGCGCGTCGCCCGCGAAATGCAGGACGGCTACTACGTGAACCTCGGCATCGGCATCCCGACCCTGGTCGCCAACTACATTCCCGAAGGCATGGAAGTCATGCTGCAATCGGAAAACGGCTTGCTCGGCATGGGCGCGTTCCCCACCGAAGCCGAAGTCGATGCGGACATGATCAATGCCGGCAAACAGACGGTCACCGCGCGCATCGGCGCTTCGATCTTTTCCTCGGCCGAATCCTTCGCCATGATCCGTGGCGGCCACATCGACCTGACCGTGCTCGGCGCGTTCGAAGTCGACGTCGAGGGCAACATCGCCTCGTGGATGATTCCCGGCAAGCTAGTCAAGGGCATGGGCGGCGCGATGGACCTGGTGGCCGGTGCCGAGAACATCATCGTCACCATGACCCATGCGTCCAAGGACGGTGAGTCGAAACTGCTGCCGCGTTGCAGCCTGCCGCTGACCGGCGCCGGTTGCATCAAGCGCGTACTGACCGACCTCGCCTACCTGGAAATCCAGGACGGCGCCTTTATTCTCAAGGAACGTGCCCCAGGCGTCAGCGTCGAGGAAATCGTCGCCAAGACCGCCGGCAAGCTGATCGTGCCCGACCACGTTCCGGAAATGCAGTTCGCTGCCCAGTGAGGAGAGATTCGATGCAAGAAGTCGTGATTGTCGCCGCTACCCGTACCGCCATCGGCAGCTTCCAGGGCTCACTGGCTGCCATTCCCGCGCCGGAACTCGGCGCCGCGGTGATCCGTCGTCTGCTGGAACAGACCGGCCTGTCCGGCGAGCAGGTCGATGAAGTGATCCTCGGCCAGGTATTGACCGCAGGTTCCGGACAGAACCCGGCCCGCCAGGCGTCGATCCTCGCCGGCCTGCCCCATGCCGTGCCAGCACTGACGTTGAACAAGGTCTGCGGCTCGGGTCTGAAGGCGCTGCACCTGGGCGCCCAGGCGATTCGCTGTGGCGATGCCGAGGTCATCATCGCCGGCGGCATGGAGAACATGAGCCTGGCCCCGTACGTGTTGCCAGCGGCCCGCACCGGTTTGCGCATGGGTCACGCAAAGATGATCGACAGCATGATCACCGATGGCCTGTGGGACGCGTTCAACGATTACCACATGGGCATCACCGCCGAGAACCTGGTGGACAAATACGGCATCAGCCGCGAGGCGCAGGATGCTTTCGCCGCGGCGTCCCAACAGAAAGCCGTCGCCGCCATCGAAGCCGGGCGTTTCGCCGATGAGATCACGCCGATCCTGATTCCCCAGCGCAAGGGCGATCCGGTGGCCTTTGCTACGGACGAGCAGCCTCGCGCTGGCACCACCGCCGAGTCCCTGGGCAAGCTCAAGCCGGCCTTCAAGAAAGACGGTAGCGTCACTGCGGGCAATGCGTCCTCGCTCAACGATGGCGCCGCCGCCGTGATCCTGATGAGCGCGGAAAAAGCCAAGGCGCTGGGCTTGCCGGTGCTGGCGAAGATCAGTGCCTACGCCAACGCCGGTGTCGACCCGGCCATCATGGGCATCGGCCCGGTTTCGGCAACCCGCCGCTGCCTGGACAAGGCCGGCTGGTCGCTGGATCAACTCGACCTGATCGAAGCCAACGAAGCCTTCGCCGCCCAATCCCTGGCCGTGGCCAAGGAACTGCAATGGGACATGGACAAGGTCAACGTCAACGGCGGCGCCATTGCCCTGGGCCACCCGATCGGGGCTTCGGGTTGCCGGGTGCTGGTGACGCTGTTGCATGAAATGATCAAGCGCGACGCCAGGAAAGGCCTAGCGACACTGTGCATTGGTGGCGGTCAGGGCGTGGCTCTCGCGCTGGAACGGGCGTAACCGGCAACAGGCAAAACGGTGGCTGCGCGGACCCACGATATCCGCGTGACCACTGGCAGCAGACCGGCGCAACTTTGGTTGCGCCGGTTTTTTTTGCCTGCACCGACCCCGTGG
>NZ_JBHFJB010000070.1:9860-10105 GCF_057334555.1 Pseudomonas sp. AGC41 | reverse complement strand
CACCGACCCCGTGGCGAGGGAGCTTGCTCCCGCTCGGCTGCGCAGCAGTCGCAAAACCGGCTGACGCGGTCCGACTGCAGGAATGCAAGGGCCTGCTGCGCAGGCCAGCGGGAGCGAGCTCCCTCGCCACGGGGGAGTTGCCATGACGCCGAATTCGGCAACGCCTGCGATCGAATGTGGGAGCGAGCCTGCTCGCGATGGCGGTGGGTCAGTTTGCATTGATGCGGGAAATGCTGGCCTCTTCG
>NZ_JBHFJB010000070.1:9363-9785 GCF_057334555.1 Pseudomonas sp. AGC41 | reverse complement strand
CGCGAAGGCGACAGATCAGGCGATGCGGATCCTTCAGGTCCCTGCGCCAAACCGGTCGCGGCTGTTGGTCAGGTGCAGCCACATGGCGGCGCGGGCGGCGTCGGGGTCCTGGCGCTTGATGGCGTTGAAAATCGCCTCGTGCTCCAGGTTCGCAAACTGCGCCAGCTTGCCCAGGTCCGCCTGGCCGCGTTCGGCCATGTTCACCCGGGTGCGGGGAATCATCGCACTGCCCAGGTGCTGCATGATCTCGACAAAACTGCTGTTGTCCGTGGCTTCGGCAATCAGCAGATGAAAACGCCGGTCAGCCTCGACGCAGCTGTCGTTGTTGTTGAGCAAGCGCTGATAGTCGTCCAGCGCCTGGCGCATCTGCTGCAATTGTTCCTCACTGCGGCGCTGGGCCGCCAGCGCCGCGGGCGGGGGGT
>NZ_JBHFJB010000070.1:6835-9295 GCF_057334555.1 Pseudomonas sp. AGC41 | reverse complement strand
CCCCCCCGCGGCCTGGGTTTCCAGGCCCAGGCGCAATTCGAGAATCCCGCGCACGCCCGCAGCGGTATCGACGTTGAGCCTCAGCCCCTGCTCTCCCGTCTGCTCCAGCACAAAAGTGCCAATGCCATGGCGAGTCTCCACCAGACCGGAGGCCTGCAACTTGGAAATCGCCTCGCGCACCACCGTGCGGCTAACCCCATGCTCGCGCACGAAGGCGCCTTCGGACGGCAGTTTCTCTCCGGGTTTCAACTGCCCCAGCAGGATGCTCTGGCTCAACTTCGCCACCAAGTCATGGGCCAGGTTGTGGGTGCGCTTGCGCAGAGGCGTTTGAGTGTCTTGCTGCATGTGCCACGGGTTCCTTGAAAACAGGCTCGTCGATCCTAGCATCCGCCGCGTCGGAGGTGTTTGCGGATACGGGCCAACTTGTATGACAACAACCAATATCAAGCTAGTTTAACCTTGGAAAGTGCACCAGGTATTGGAGGCCTTAACACCTGGCCAAACCGGCCAAAACCACACTAAAGCCAACAACTACGGCATAACTGTCGACCAAACCCAAACCAATCGTGCTCAAAAACTGCTTGTCAGATAAAAAATTCAACTTGTATGATGTCTATCAACATCTACACCTGCACGATGCCCCGCATAAAAATAACGAGTGGGAGAAAAATCCAGTGAACTCATCCAGCCTCAAGGCAGATGCCGGCGCGGATCCGGTGCTGTCCTCGGCCATATCCAAGGTCAAGCGCCATATTCTGCCGCTGTTCGTCATCATGTTCATCGTCAACTACATCGACCGCGTGAACATCGGCTTCGTCCGTTCCCATATGGAACATGACCTGGGCATCGGCGCAGCCGCCTATGGTTTTGGCGCCGGCCTGTTCTTCATCGGCTACGCGCTGTTCGAAGTCCCGTCCAACATCCTCCTGCAACGCATCGGCGCCCGCATCTGGCTGACCCGCATCATGCTCACCTGGGGCCTGGTGGCGGCAGGCATGGCCTTCATCCAGAACGAAACCCATTTCTACATCCTGCGTTTCCTGCTGGGTGTGGCCGAAGCCGGTTTCTTTCCCGGCGTGATCTATTACTTCACCCGTTGGTTACCCGGCGTCGAGCGCGGCAAGGCCATCGCGATTTTCCTCAGCGGCTCGGCGATCGCTTCGCTGATCTCCGGCCCGCTGTCGGGGCTGCTCCTGCAGATCAACGGCCTGGGCATGCATGGCTGGCAGTGGATGTACTTCATCGAGGGGATGTTTTCGGTGTGCCTGTGTGTGTTCGTCTGGTTCTGGCTGGACTCCAAGCCTCACGACGCCAAGTGGCTCAGCCGCGACGAGCAGGACGCGCTGGTCAAGGCCATCGACGATGAACAGGCGGCCCGTGAAGCGGCGACGCCGATCAAACTGTCGATCGGCCAATTGCTCAAGGACCGCCAGATCATCCTGTTCTGCCTGATCTATTTCTTCATCCAACTGACGATCTACGCGGCGACCTTCTGGCTGCCGAGCATCATCAAGAAGATGGGCGAGCTCAGCGACCTTCAGGTCGGGCTGTTCAATTCGATTCCCTGGTTGCTGTCGATCGTCGGCATGTACGCCTTCGCCTCGCTGTCGGCCAAATGGAAGTTCCAGCAGGCCTGGGTTGCCGCTGCCCTGTTGATCGCTGCGGCAGGCATGTTCATGTCCACCACCGGCGGGCCGATCTTCGCCTTCGTTGCGATCTGCTTCGCGGCCCTGGGTTTCAAGTCCGCCTCGTCGCTGTTCTGGCCGATCCCCCAGGCCTACCTGGACGCCCGGATCGCTGCCGGCGTCATCGCGCTGATCAACTCGGTGGGCAACCTCGGCGGGTTCGTCGCCCCGACTACCTTCGGCCTGCTTGAGCAGCACACCGGCTCGATCCAGGGCGGGCTCTATGGCCTGGCGGCCACATCGATCATTGCCGCGGTCATCGTGTTTGCCGCGCGCAATACGCCCAAGCCGAAAACCCTCAAGCCTTCCACCGACCCGGCTACCAGTCACGCCTGACCACAACAATAATTCAAGGATCCGTACACGATGACTACTCCAGAAACCAGCAAAGCCCCGATCATCACCAGCATGCAAGTAGTGCCAGTGGCTGGCCACGACGGCATGTTGCTCAACCTCAGCGGTGCCCATGGCCCGTTTTTCACCCGCAACATCGTGATTCTCAAGGACAACGCCGGGCACACCGGCGTGGGCGAGGTGCCCGGCGGCGAGCGCATTCGCCAGACCCTCGAAGATGCTCGCTCACTGGTGGTCGGCAGCCCCATCGGCACCTACCAGAAAATCCTCAACAGCGTGCGCCAGGCCTTTGCCGATCGTGACGCCGGCGGTCGCGGCCTGCAGACCTTCGACCTGCGTATCACCATCCACGCCGTCACCGGCCTGGAAGCTGCGTTGCTCGACCTGCTCGGCCAGCACCTGGATGTGCCGGTCGCTGCGC
>NZ_JBHFJB010000070.1:5882-6766 GCF_057334555.1 Pseudomonas sp. AGC41 | reverse complement strand
AAAACGACTGGTTCCGCGTACGCCACGAAAAAGCCTTGGATGCCGATGCGGTGGTGCGTCTGGCCGAGGCGGCCCACGCGCACTACGGTTTCGAGGATTTCAAGCTCAAGGGCGGCGTGCTCAGAGGCGATGAAGAGATCGAAGCGGTGACGGCCTTGGCTGAGCGCTTCCCCCAGGCGCGCATCACCCTCGACCCGAACGGCGCCTGGTCACTCAAGGAGGCCATCCGCCTGTGCCGTGATCAGCATAAGGTGCTGGCCTATGCCGAAGACCCTTGCGGTGCCGAGAATGGTTATTCGGGTCGTGAAGTCATGGCCGAATTCCGTCGCGCCACGGGCCTCAAGACCGCCACCAACATGATCGCCACCGACTGGCGCGAAATGGGCCACGCGATCACTTTGCAATCGGTCGACATTCCCCTGGCGGACCCGCATTTCTGGACGATGCAGGGTTCGGTGCGCGTGGCGCAGATGTGCAATGAATGGGGCCTGACCTGGGGCTCTCACTCCAACAACCACTTCGATATTTCCCTGGCGATGTTCACCCACGTCGCGGCCGCCGCGCCGGGCGACATCACCGCCATCGACACTCACTGGATCTGGCAGGACGGCCAGCGGCTGACCAAGGCGCCCTTGCAGATCCGCGGTGGCTGCGTGCAGGTGCCGAAGAAACCGGGGCTGGGGATCGAGCTGGACATGGACCAGTTGGCCAAGGCTCATGAGTTGTACAAAGGCATGGGACTTGGGGCGCGGGATGATTCGGTGGCGATGCAGTATCTGATCCCGGGCTGGACGTTCAACAACAAGCAGCCGTGCCTGGTTCGCTGAGAAGTATAAAACCATGTGGGGGGGGGGGGGGGGGGGGGGGGGGGGGGGGGGGGGGGG
>NZ_JBHFJB010000070.1:1374-5799 GCF_057334555.1 Pseudomonas sp. AGC41 | reverse complement strand
CGCTCCCACAATGGCCCGGTGTAAATCTGGCTTGATTCCCACCGCTGTTCCCGTGGCGAGGAGTTATCCCTCCGGTCGCAGGATCAGCACCGCCAGCGGCGGCAGGTTCAGTTCCAGCGACAGCGCCTGGCCATGGCTGGGGATCGCCTCGGTGGAGGCACCGCCGCCATTGCCGTAGTTGGAACCGGCATAGGTGTCGGCATCGCTGTTGAGCAATTCCACCCAGCGTCCGCCAAACGGCACGCCGACCCGATACGCCTCGCGTGGCACCGGCGTGAAGTTGGCGACCACCAGCACCGGCCGGCCATCCTTGCTCCAGCGCAACCACGCATAGACGCTGTTGACTGCGTCGTCCCCAATCAGCCATTGGAAGCCTTGCGGTGCATCGTCCTGGTCGTGCAGCGCCGGTTCTTCGCGATAGAGCCGGTTCAGGTCGCTCACCAGTTTCTGCACGCCCCGGTGCTCAGGGTATTGCAGCAGGTACCAGTCCAATTGCTGGTCATGGTTCCACTCGCGCCATTGGCCAAACTCGCAGCCCATGAACAACAGTTTCTTGCCGGGATGGCCCCACATGAAACTCAGGTAGGCACGCAGGTTGGCGAATTTCTGCCAGCGGTCACCGGGCATCTTGTCGATCAGCGAGCGTTTGCCGTGGACCACTTCGTCATGGGAAATCGGCAAGACAAAACGCTCGGACCAGGCGTACACCAGGCCGAAACTCAGTTCATTGTGGTGATGAGCGCGGTACACCGGATCCTGCTGGATGTAATGCAGCGAATCGTGCATCCAGCCCATGTTCCATTTGTAGGCGAAACCCAGGCCGCCCTGCTGCGTGCTCTGGCTGACACCTGGCCACGCCGTGGACTCCTCGGCAATCACCAGCGCGCCGGGCGTCTCCAGCGCTACTACGTCGTTGAGGTGGCGCAGGAAGTCGATGGCTTCCAGGTTCTCCCGTCCGCCGTGACGGTTGGGCACCCACTCGCCGGCCTTGCGCGAATAGTCGCGATAGAGCATCGAGGCCACCGCATCGACCCGCAGGCCGTCAACGTGGAAATGCTTGAGCCAGTGCAACGCCGAGGCCAGCATGAACCCATGGACTTCGGTGCGCCCGAGGTTGTAGATCAGCGTGTCCCAATCCTGGTGAAAGCCTTCCAGCGGGTTGCCGTATTCATACAGCGCGGTCCCGTCGAACTGGGCCAGGCCGTGGGTATCGGTCGGGAAATGCGCCGGCACCCAGTCGAGGATCACGCCGATATTGGCCTGGTGGCAGGCGTTGACGAACGCGGCGAAGTCATCGGGCGAACCGAAACGCGCGGTCGGGGCAAATTGCGACAGCGGTTGATAGCCCCACGAGCCGCCAAACGGGTGTTCCATGATCGGCATCAGTTCGATGTGGGTGAAGCCCAGGTCCTTGACGTAGGGAATCAGCCGCTCGGCCATTTCATGCCAGTTGTATTGCCGGGAAACCTCCCCCGCCTCGTCGATTTCGCACTGCCAGGAACCGGCGTGCAACTCGTAGATCGACAGCGGCGCGCCGGGTAGCTGGCGCTCGCGTCGGCTCTGCATCCACTCGTCGTCTTGCCACTCGATTTTCAACGGCGCAGCGACCTTGGATGCCGTGTCCGGTGGCATCTGGGTGGCCAGGGCCACCGGGTCGGCCTTGAGCGGCAGGATACCGTGGGCGCCGAGGATTTCGTATTTGTAGCCTTCGCCCGGACCGAGCCGCGGGATGAAGATCTCCCACACGCCGGACGGGTAACGGATGCGCATTGGATGCCGACGCCCGTCCCAGACGTTGAAGTCCCCCACCACCGACACCCGGCGCGCGTTCGGCGCCCAGACCGCGAAGCGCACACCATCGACGCCATCGACCGTCTTCAGTTGCGCACCGAGGCACGCGCTGAGGTCGCGGTGATTGCCCTCGGCGAACAGGTAAAGATCCATTTCCCCCAGCAGCGGGCCGAAGCTGTAGGGGTCTTCGGCAACCTGCTCGCCGCCCGCCCAACGGGTGCGCAGCAGGTACGGCTGGGCGCGGTCGAAATGGCCGACGAACAGGCCCGGCGTTTCGGTAGCCTGCAATTCGCCCAGCTCCTCGCCGCCCTCACGGGCGAGCACATGCACGCTTAACGCACCGGGCAGATACGCGCGGATGAATTGCCCGCCCGCCCCGTCGCCATGCGGGCCCAGGATCGAGAATGGGTCATGGTGTTCGGCGCGCACCAGCGCGTCGATGTCGTGGGGGGCCGGCAACAATGCCTCTTTGGCCTGCCCCTGGGTTTCCTTGTTCGAGACGCTCATGATTCTCTCCACTAAATCGGTCCGGCTAAATCGGAAAAGGGTTGCAGCCCACTCAACAGCCCGTACAGACCGTGCAACGGCACGGGCAGCCAGGCGGGGCGATTCTCGGCTTCATAAGCCACTTCATAGGCCGCCTTCTCCAGGCCGAACAACGCCAACGCGGCGTCCTCGCCTTCAGCATCCTTCCATTCATGGGCAAGACTAGCTGCCGCTAGCCGATACGCCTCGACAAATGCCTGGCGGGCCTCAATCAAATAGCGGTCGGCGACCCGTTTGCGCGCCGCATCGGCGTCGGCCGTGGTGTCCACGGTGTGCAGTTGCACCGCCATCGCTGCTGCGTAATCGAAGGAACGCAGCACGCCGCTGACGTCCTTGTACGGGCTGTGCTTGCCACGCCGCTCGTGCAACGGCCGCGCCGGCTCGCCCTCGAAATCGATCAGGTAGGCATCGCCCTTGATCACTAGCACCTGCCCCAGGTGCAGGTCGCCGTGCACGCGGATGCGCAAGCCGCCGGCGGCCTTGCCGGCCAGTTCCTGGACATGGGCCAGCACGGTTTTCCTGTGTTCCAGCAAGCGTGCGACCATGGCTTGGTCCGCCGGGTTCAATTGCCCCTGGTTCTGCTTGAGCAGACGCAGGGCGTTTTCCACCTGGGCGACGACATCCTTGCCGATCGCCTGGGCCTCTTTGGCGCTGGTGGCCTGGGGCGCGAAGTCCGGGTTGTCGGTGGGCTGGGCAAGCACCTTGTGCATTTCCCCCAGGCGCTGGCCGAGCATGCCGGCGAAGTCCTTCAGCTCACCCAGGGCGTTGTAGTGCTGTTCCTGTTCGGACACCGCGTCCGCCAGTTCGTCGCGCAAGGCGCGTTCGAGGTTGTTCTGGGTCCATTCCCACGCATCACCCTGATTGCTCAGGTAACCCTGGGCGATCATCAGCAGCGCATCCTCACCCTGGGCGTCGCGGCGAATCACCGAACCCAGCAGTGGCGAAATATTGCTGAAGCCGGCAGCGGTCAGGTAAGCACTCATCTCCAGTTCCGGATGCACGCCCGACGCGACCTTGCGGATCAGCTTGAGCACCAGGCTGCCGCCAACCACCACCGAACTGTTGGACTGCTCGGCGGACAGGTAGCGCACCTCCGGCTCGGCGCCAAGGTTCAACGCCGCCAGGCCTGCGGTGGGTTCAAACCGCAACTCGCCATCGGCGCACGGCAATACGGTACTGGCCTGGATGCCTTGCATCACGGCTCGCACGAAGCTCTCCAGGGTGAACGCGTCGGTAATCAGCCCGACCTGACGCCCCCGGCGAACCCGCGACAAGGCCAGTTGCTGCGGCAGCGCAGCGCCCACCTGGTCCTCGGCCAACAGACCGAATGGCAGTTGATAGCGCAGCGTCTGACCGGCGCTGGTCACGTCGATTTCGCTCAACAGCACAGGCCGTTGCGGATCACCGAAGCGCACGCCATAGACGATGTCGACTTTCTCGATGGCGCTGTCCTTGCCGGCGAACCAGCGACGGTTCTGCAGCCAGCTTGGCAGGATGCTCTGCTCCAACGTCGTGCGTGAAGGCGCCTCAAGCAATTCTTCCAGGCGCTTTTTCAATACCAGCGTGGTGAAGTCCGGCAGGCTCTGGGCAGGTTCCACATGCCAGCTCGGCATCTGGTTTTCCGCCGCCAGGGCGAACCAGTAGAAGCCGTACGGCGCCAGGGTCAGGAGGAAATTCAACTGGCCGATGGGCGGGAAGGCATTACCCCCGAGCATTTCCACCGGGACCATGCCGGCATAGGCCGACAGGTCCAGCTCCGCCGCCTGGGCGCTACGCGAGACGTTGGCGACGCAGAGGATGATTTCATGCTTGCCATCCGGGCCGGTGTATTCACGCGTGTAGGCAAGGATCCGACGGTTGCTCGGCGACAGCATCTTCAGCGTGCCCCGGCCGAAGGCCTTGGACTGCTTGCGCACCGCGAGCATCCGGCGGGTCCAGTTGAGCAGCGAATGCGGGTCGCCGGCCTGGGTCTCGACGTTCACCGAGAGGTAGCCGTACTGCGGATCCATGATCGGCGGCAGGACCAGACTCGCCGGGTCGGCGCGGGAAAAACCGCCGTTGCGGTCGATCGACCACTGCATCGGCGTG
>NZ_JBHFJB010000070.1:0-1354 GCF_057334555.1 Pseudomonas sp. AGC41 | reverse complement strand
AGCGGCGTGCGCACGCCGTCGCGGTCACCGAGGTAGATGTTGTCGCCCATGCCGATTTCATCGCCGTAGTACAAAGTCGGCGTACCAGGCATCGACAGCAGCAAACTGTTGAGCAATTCCACGCGGCGCCGGTCGCGCTCCATCAGCGGCGCCAGGCGCCGGCGAATGCCCAGGTTGATCCGCGCCCGGCGATCGGCCGCGTAGTAGTTCCACAGGTAGTCGCGTTCCTTGTCGGTGACCATCTCCAGGGTCAGCTCATCGTGGTTGCGCAAGAAAATCGCCCATTGGCAATTGGCCGGAATTTCCGGCGTCTGGCGCAGGATGTCGGTGATCGGGAAACGATCCTCCTGGGCCAGCGCCATGTACATGCGCGGCATCAACGGGAAGTGAAACGCCATGTGACATTCGTCGCCATTGAGGCCTTGGGTGTCGACATCGCCAAAATACAGCTGGGTGTCTTCCGGCCACTGATTGGCCTCGGCCAGCAGCATGCGGTCGGGGTAGTTGGCGTCGATCTCGGCGCGGATCAACTTGAGGACGTCATGGGTCTCGGGCAAATTCTCGTTGTTGGTGCCGTCGCGCTCGATCAAATAGGGAATCGCGTCCAGGCGCAGGCCATCGATGCCCATGTCAAGCCAGTAGCGCATCACCGACAGCACGGCCTTGATGACCTGCGGGTTGTCGAAGTTGAGGTCCGGCTGGTGGGAATAGAAGCGGTGCCAGAAGTACTGGCCGGCGACCGGATCCCAGGTCCAGTTGGACTTCTCGGTATCGAGAAAAATGATCCGCGTACCGTCGTACTTGTGATCGTCATCCGACCAGACATAGAAATCCCGCGCCTTCGAGCCCTTCTTGGCTTTGCGCGCGAGCTGGAACCAGGGATGCTGATCCGAGGTGTGGTTGATGACCAGCTCGGTGATGACCCGCAGGTTGCGCTTGTGGGCCTCGGCAATGAAGCGCCGCGCATCGGCCATGGTGCCGTAGTCGGGGCTGACGCCACGGTACTCGGCGATGTCGTAACCGTCATCGCGCCGGGGCGAAGGATAAAACGGCAGCAACCAGATAGTGTTGACGCCCAGGTCGGCAATGTAGTCGAGCTTCTCGATCAGCCCGGGAAAGTCGCCGATCCCGTCATTGTTGGAGTCGAAATAGGATTTGACGTGGACCTGATAGATCACCGCGTCCTTGTACCAGAGCGGGTCGTTGATAAAGGTGGCAGACCGGGGTTTCTTGGCCATTTGCAACTCCTGAAAATTCGGTAAAACCGTTGGGCTGGCTATATCTACGTGGCGAGGGAGCTTGCTCCCGCTGGGCTGCGTAGCGGCCCCAAAAAAAGGCGATGAGCGCTTCGCAC
>NZ_JBHFJB010000069.1:18410-22722 GCF_057334555.1 Pseudomonas sp. AGC41 | reverse complement strand
GTCGAACGCGGAGTAGCTGATGCTCCGCGTTCGAGAGGTTTTGGGGCCGCTTCGCGACCCAGCGGGAGCAAGCTCCCTCGCCACGGGATTGGTTTGGGCCTTGGGACTGGGTTTCAAGCCGCAGGAGACGTGATCAAAAACCCACGCTCGCCTGCACGAAAAACGTCCGCGGCGCGCCGACGTAGATACCCGAGTTGTTGTCGCTGGAACGCGTGTAGTACTGATGATCGAACAGGTTCTTCACCCCCGCGCCGAGTTTCAGGTTCGACAGCTGCGAGCCGAAATCATAGCCGCCCCGAACGTTCCAGAGCATATAGCCCGGCATGTCGCCGTACTGCCCATCGACGGTGCCGTCGGTGATGTAGTTGTCGCTGAAACTGCCATCGGGGTTCACGCTGTTGCCCGGTGAACGTTGCCCGGACTGGGCAAAGCCGTCGAGATTGTAAGTCCAGCGATTGACTTCGTAGCGCAGGCCCACGGTGGCAATCTGGCGCGAATAGAACGGCAGGTCACGGCTCTTGAAGCTCGGGATGTCGCCTTCATAGGTGGCGCGGGTGTAGGTGAAACCGGCGCTGGCGGTCAGGCCGTCGAGACGCGGGTCCAACGCGGCCATGTCGTAATGCACCGACGCTTCCAGCCCCTGGTGCTTGGTGGCGCCCATGTTGGTCCAGCCCACATCGTTGCTGATGTATTGCAACTCGTCATCGAAGTCGATGTAGAACAGCGTCACTTCCCCGCCCCACACCTCATCGTTGTAGCGCGTACCGACCTCGTAGGTCTTGGCCTTTTCCGGGCTCAGGCCATTGGCGGTGTTGTTGCCGTCACCGCCCTGGCCGAGCTGGAAATACTGCAGGCTGCCGAACGAGGTCTCGTAGTTGGCGAACAGCTTCCAGGCGTCGGACAGGTGGTACATCACGCTCAAGGCCGGCAGCGGTTCATTGCTGTCGATGCTACGGCGCTTTTCCTGCACCGGGCGGCCGGCGGTGTCGAGCACCGGGCGGTCATGCCATTCGGTGCTGATGCTTTCGAAGCGGATGCCCGGAGTGATGGTCCACTTGCCGACATCAATCTTGTCGTCGATGTAGACCGCATGGGCTTCGGTACCACCGGTCCGATCCTGATAGACGTGACCGTCGGCGCCCGGACGCACCACCGGTTCGTTGTTGCGCAGCGCCAGGCGGCTGGCCTCCTCGTGCATGCCTTCCTTGAGGTAGCGATAACCGACGCTGGCCTCCTGGGTGGTCGGCCCCAGGTCGAACACATGGGAGACCCGCGGCTCGATGCCGAAGGTGTAATAACTACGCGGGTAGGACACCAGGTTGCGCTGGTCCCGCGAGGCGATGGTGCTGCCGCGGAAGCTGTCGGAATAATAGGTCAGCACTTCGGCCTGGGTGCGCTCGCCGATTTCGCGGATCCACTTGAACGATACGTCCTTGCGCCGGCCGCTGAAACTGTCCCAGTCGCGATCGGACTGGTACGGGTCGGCGTCGTACTGTGCCTGGATCAGGCCGCCGGGCATGTCGGCCTCGGCGTCGTAGTAATGGAAGTTCAGCGAGAAATCATCAACGTCGGTCGGCGCCCAGTGGGTCTTGAGGATCACGTCGTCGATGTCGTTATCGTTGTTGCTCTTGCGATATCCGTTGCCGTTGACGCCCGAATACAGCAGCGCCACGCCCAGACCGTTGTCAGCGGTACCGCCCAGAAACGCCGTGTCGATGTGCTTCCAGCCGCCATGCTGGGAAGTTTCCAGAGTGCTGCCGATTTCCCCGGTGGCTTTCTCCGGGATGGCGCGGGTGACGAAGTTGATTACCCCGCCGACGTTCTGCGGTCCATAGCGCACCGAGCCGGCACCGCGTACCACGTCGATGCTGTCCAGGTTGCCCGACGAGATCGGCGCCATCGACAGTTGCGGCTGGCCGTACGGCGCAAAGGCCGCCGGTACGCCGTCGATCAGGACCGTGGAGCGCGGCGACAGACGCGAGGTCAGGCCGCGCACGCCGACGTTCAAGGCGATGTCGCTGCCACCGGTGCCGTTAGCGTCTTGCACCTGCACGCCCGGGACCCGCCGCAATACATCGCCGACGTTCATGGCGCCCTGCTCGACCATCGCTTCGCGGCGGATCACCGTTCGCGCACCGGCGTGGTTCTGCACCACTTCGGCGTTGGCGTCGCCGAGCCAGTCGCCGACCACCTGGATCTCGGTGGCGCCCAACTCCAGCGGGCCATCGGTAGACGCCGAGGGAGCCGGCAACACAGTCACCGAGCCCTGATCAATCTGGTATTGCAAGCCGCTGCCCTCAAGCAATTGCCCCAGGGCCGCCTCGGGAGACAGGTTGCCCTGCACCGCCGGTGCGTGCTTGCCGGCCACCAGGTCCGGGCTGAAGAACACCTGCAACGATGTCTGCTGGCCAAGCTGGCTCAGCGCCTGGCCCAGAGGTTGCGCCTGAATGTGAATTGCGCTGGCGGCCTGGTCGGCAAAAGCCTCGGGCAACCCGGCGCTGACCGCCAGGGTCAGTGCCAGCGGTAGCCAACGGGTGGAGGTACGTTTGTTGTTCTTGGCGGAAGTTTTCACGTCGAACCTTGTCCTGTCGAATCGCAAGAATACGCGTCTGTTAATGCAAACCAGTTGCAGTTGGACAAGAAGACGAAGAACTCGAAAAAAACCTGAATCTATTTCGCAATTATTTCCTGGCTGCCGTCGTCGAGTGTGCGCACCGCCACCGGCAGGATGCTCGGCAAGGCCTTGAGCAGCGCCTCGGGATTGTCCGAGCGGAACACACTGGTCAGGCGCAGGTCGCCCACAGCGGCGCTGCCGATCCGCAGGGGCTTGGCGCGATAACGGGAGACTTCCTCGGCGACTTCACTCAACGGCGCGTTATTGAACACCAGCTTGCCGTTGCGCCATGCGGTGAGTTCATCGGCGTTGATCGGGTACGGTGAAGCGACCTTGCCGTGTGCGTCGATCCGGGTTCCCAAACCAGCCGTGAGGCTGATGGGGAAATCGCGCCCCTGGACCTTGACGCTCCCTTCCTCCACGACCACCCGGGTGCTGTCGGCATCGCGGCGCACATCGAAGCGCGTCCCGGTCACCGTCACCTGGCCGTTGCCCGCATCGACGGTGAACGGACGCGCGGCATCATGCTCGACCCTGAACAGCGCCTCCCCCTCGACCAGCTCTACCCGACGTTGGCGATGTTCGAAGACAACATGCACATGGCTGCGGCTGTTGAGATCGATCAGCGAGCCATCCGGCAGCGCGACATGCCGACGCTCACCGAGGGCAGTGGCGAACTCGCTGCGGTAATCGCTCGACGCACCGAGGCCGCTGAACAGCCCCAGACCGACTGCCACCGCCACCAATCCGGCGGCGACCGCATAGCGCAGCAAAGGCCTGCGTCTCGGGCGTTCGGCGGGCCGTTCGCACAGCGCTTGCAAGCGCTCCATAGGCAGCAGGTCCGTTGCGCTCCAGATCCCTTGCAACAGTTGAATTTCATCGCGGTGGTTGGGGTGTTCGCCCAGCCAGGCCTCGAAGCGCTGACGCTCGTCGAGGCTCATGACCGGGTCCTGCAGACGCACGAACCATCGCGCCGCCTCGTCGCGAACCCTGCTCTGCCCGCACGGGCAGTCACGGCTATCCATCATGGAAGGGTCCTGTGGCTCGGGTGGAAGAGGTCGACCGCTCATTGATCGGGTCCGTCGAGGCGATCACGCAGATGGCGCAGGGTGCGGATCATATACTTTTCCACCATGTTTTTTGACAGGCCCAGGCGCTCGGCGATTTCCGCCTGGGTCAGGCCTTCGATCTTCTGCCAGACAAACACCGTGCGGCAATGGGCCGGCAGCTCGGCAAGCGCCCGTTCGATGGAGTCCGCCAGCTGGATCGCGTGCATGTAGTGCTCCGGGTCGCCCGCAAACGAATTACCAGGGTCAAGCGCCGCTTCCTCCATGGCGCCCCGTCGATCTTCACGCCGATAGCCGTCCACTGCAATATTGCGCGCTGTCTGGTGCAGATAGGCCCGTGGCTGTTCGACCTGCGCCGAATCGGACTCGAGCACGCGCACGAAGGTGTCATGGGCCAGGTCCTCGGCCTGATCGCGATTGCGCAGGCGGCGGGTCCAGGTGCCGATCAACTCTTCGTAATGCTCGAAAAAGCCGGGTCTGCGAGGCAGCTTGGGGATCATCACGGCGTGCTGTGGGGACGGGGCACGAATAGTAATCGTTCTTATTAATAGGAAGCAAACGCCGTCCGACCACTTGATATGAGAAATGTGGGAGCGAGCCTGCTCGCGATAGCAGTGGTTCAGCCTGCATC